>CAZPNJ010000105.1:0-5319 GCA_964587765.1 uncultured Prevotella sp. | reverse complement strand
AAGGTCTATCTCGTTGATTACGCCCAGACCCTTACAATGTGGACAGGCACCTTCGGGAGAGTTGAATGAAAAGATGTTTGGAGCAGGCTCGCCATAGGAAAGACCTGTAGCTGGGTCCATCAGGCGTTTTGAGAAGTTGCGTGGCTCGCCATCACGCTCCATTATCATAACTACGCCATCACCTTGTTTTAATGCAGTCTTGACAGAGCGTTTAAGTCGGTCTACATCTTTTTCGTGAACCACGAGTTTGTCTATGACGACCTCAATGTTATGGTTCTTGTATCTGTCATCCTTCATGCCAATGGTCAGCTCAAGCATCTCGCCATCTACACGAATGTTAAGATAGCCTTTGCGACGCATGCTTTCAAAGAGCTCACGATAATGTCCTTTACGTTGGCGAACAAGAGGTGCAAGTATGTATATTGCTTTCTCGTTGTAATCGGTAAGAATCATGTCGAGTACCTTCTCTTCGGTGTATTTCACCATCTTCTCGCCAGAGATATAGCTGTAAGCAGTGCCTGCGCGAGCATACAACAAGCGTAGATAGTCGTATATCTCTGTTGTTGTGCCTACTGTAGAACGAGGATTCTTATTAGTAGTCTTCTGCTCAATGCTGATAACAGGACTAAGTCCGGTTATCTTGTCAACATCAGGGCGCTCCATGTTGCCAAGGAAGTTGCGTGCATAAGCTGAGAAGGTTTCTATATATCGTCGTTGACCTTCGGCAAAGATTGTGTCGAAAGCCAAGGAAGACTTTCCCGAACCTGACAAACCTGTAAATACAGTTAGCTTGCCACGAGGAATAGTTACATTTATGTTTTTAAGATTGTGAACTCTTGCTCCTAATACGTCTATGTTGCTCATTTGTTGAGTGTTATCCTATAGTAATTTGTTGTGGGGTGTTTCGTCTGGTATGTTTTAGCGTGAACTGCTTTCTGTATAACCTCTTAAAAGATTAACGTCGCGCTTTATATTAAATATTTTGCCGTCAGCGCCTTTAGCCTTTACAAGTACAAAATATACTCCTTGCTTTACGTCTTTGCCATTAAAGGTGCCGTCCCAACCTCCAGCAGGGTCAGTCCATTCATATAGTTTCTGCCCCCATCGGTTAAAGATTGTCGCCTTGAATTCAGCTATACTTGTATATCCTTCTTTAGCTTGGTATTTGTCGTTAATGCCATCGCCGTTAGGAGAGAAAGCGTTGGGCATTTCAAGCGAACTGGCTGATATGCTGACAGTGACAGGTTGCCCTTCTGTTGCCCAATATTCATCTGTGTAACTTATTGTGTCCGTTCCGTTTGTGAATATTGCGTAAAGTTTTACTGAATGGTTGCCAGCTTGCGTAAAAGTATATTCTGTGTTCTCTTCGTAGCGTTGCAGGTATGGCGATGTGTTTTTACCCATATAGAAACGCCAGATATAGGTTGCTGCCCATGAATCCGTATTCTTTGCATTTGCATAGAAATAAGCTTTAAGTGGGGCAGAACCTGTGTAGGACTCGCTAACATCTTCCTCGCCTTTGCTGTTGATAAACGTAGCTGAAGGCGATATTGTGGGATATTCGTCAGCACATATACCCTGACATGATAAAACGAAAAGAGTTGTGAATAATATGCTCCTAATCATATTTTAGTTTGTTTTAAGTTGCAAAAATACTTATTAAAGTTGAGTAAACCACGCTTTTTTTGTAATTTTGCACTTGTCTATAAAAAATCGTGACCTAATGCAAAAGATAGTTAGATACATTTTTATTGCATTTTTGTTGGTTTTTGCAGCAAAAAATAGTGCTCAGACCAGCAAATTTGAAACAGGTATTAAGAACAGAGCCATACGTATTGGTGTAATGTTGCCATTGCATGACGTAGATGGTGATGGCAAACGTATGACAGAGTATTACAGAGGCTTGCTCTTGGCTTGTGACAGTTTGAAATATGAAGGTATTTCTACTGATATTCATGCGTGGAACGTACCAATAGACGCCGATATTCGTGAGACTCTTTTAAACCCTGCCGCAAAGAAGTGTGACATTATCTTCGGTCCATTATATACAAAACAGGCTAAATACTTGGCTGATTTCTGCCAAGAGAATGACATAAAGTTGGTTATACCATTCTCAATAAATGGGGGTGACGTTCAGCGCTGTTCAAATGTGTTTCAGGTATATCAGCCTGTAGAGGATATGACAGAGCGCTCTATCAATGCCTTTATGCAGAGGTTTAAAAACTACCATGCCATATTTATTGATTGCAATGACTCTACATCTAACAAGTGGCGCTTCACATCTGGATTGCGCAAACGCCTTGATGCTGAGGGAAAAGTTTATAATATAACAAACTTGAAGTCAAGCGAAGAGAATTTCTCTAAGGCATTCAGCGCAATAGAACCAAATATAGTGATACTGAATACTGGTCATTCGCCACAACTGAATCTTGCGCTCGCTAAGATGAATTCGATAAAGGCAATACGCCCACAGGTAAGCATTTCAATGTTTGGCTATACAGAATGGCTTATCTATACAAAGGTTTATTTGGATTATTACCATAAATACGAAACATATATTCCTTCAACGTTTTACTATAATCCATTAAGTAAGCGAACCCAACAGTTGGAGCGTAATTATCGCTACTGGTTTCATACTGATATGATGTTGGCACAACCACGATTTGCTATAACCGGATTTGACCATGGACAGTATTTCCTGCGTGGACTTTATAACTATGGCAAGAGATTTATTGGCGCAACATGGCAAAATAAATATCAGCCAATACAAACGGGCTTGAAGTTTAAACAAGTAGGCAATGCTGGATATATGAACGCCACATTCATGTTGGTACATTATCGCAATGATGGTGGTATAGATGCAATAAACTACTAAACAAGTAAATAAACTGTGAAAATATATAATAGAATAATCGCAACCCTTTGTCTGTTTTCATTGCCATTTGTGGCAAGTGCGCAGATTGGTGAGCACAGAAACGATATGAGCATAGGCTTTAACGGTGGCTATGTGTTGAGTAATGTGGGATTCGTGCCTAAGGTTACTCAAGGTATGCACAAAGGTGTCACTTGTGGTCTAAGCTTCAGATATACCTCAGAGAAATATTTCAAAACCATTTGCTCTATTTATGCCGAACTGAACTATGCGCAAGTGGGTTGGGAAGAAAACATCGTTGACATGAACGAAGCGCCAGTAATAAATTCCTTTACTGGAGTTGCAGAGAAATATAAGCGTACATTGTCTTATGTTCAAATGCCCGTTATGGCGCACTTGGCATGGGGTAAAGAAAAGAATGGCGTGCAGTTCTTCGTTAATGCAGGTCCACAGTTTGGATATTTGCTTGGCGAGAGTACGACATCTAATTTCACTTTAGATAATTATAATGCTAACGATAGAACAAACTCAACTGTTGCGCAAGACACAATGTCTGTAGAGCATAAGCTTGATTATGGTATTGCTGCAGGCTTGGGTATTGAGTATTCAAATAAACATGTTGGTCATTTCATAGTTGATGCACGTTATTATTATGGATTGGCTAATATGTTCGGGGCATCAAAGAGAGATTATTTCGCTAAATCAAATCTTGGTAACATCGTGGTTAAGTTTACTTATCTGTTTGATATTACTAGAACCAAATAAAGGATACAAACTATTATGCGCTAGGCAATCAGTTATATTAGTAAGAACAAATAAAATCAATAAATAAATTATGTTTGAAAATCAACCTAAAGGCCTTTACGCTTTGGCGTTGGCTAACACTGGCGAGCGTTTCGGATATTACACAATGCTCGCTATCTTTACTTTGTTTATGCAGGCTAAGTTTGGCTGGGCAGAGTCTCAGGCAGGCATGGTTTACGCCATTTTCTTAGCTGTTGTTTACTTCTCACCTCTGATAGGTGGTATGATTGCCGACAAGATAGGCTATGGCAAGTGCGTAACTCTTGGCTTTGCCATAATGTTCTTGGGATATTTGGGCTTGGCTATTCCTACAGGTGCCGACATGGCTGGCGAAATCGCAATGTATGCTGGCTTGGCGTTTGTTTCATTAGGAACAGGCTTGTTTAAGGGTAACCTGCAAGTATTGGTAGGTAACCTGTATGACGACCCTAAATATTCAGCAAGTCGCGATTCTGCGTTCAGCCTTTTCTATATGGCTATAAACATTGGCGCAATGTTTGCTCCGTCAATGGCAAAGTGGATTACCAACCTATATCTTAGTAAATATGGCTTTGTTTATGATGCAGCTAACCAAAGCCCTGAATACTTAGAGGCTCTATATGGTGCTTATGGTCTGTGCTTTGGCGTGGCTTGTATATCATTGCTTTTGTCGGCTGTAATATACTTCGCTTGTCGCAGTTGGTTTAAACATGCTGATGTTACCACAGCTAAGGCAAAGGATAGTGCTGTTCAGGTAGAAGAACTTACTCCAAAGCAGACTCACGACCGAATTGTTGCATTGCTGCTTGTGTTTGCAGTTGTTATATTCTTCTGGATGACTTTCCATCAGAATGGTTCTGCGCTAACGTTCTTTGCAAAGAAATATACAAACTTGACCGTTACAGGTGGTATGCGCATAGGTTTTAATATATTTAGTTTGGCTCTTATCGCACTGTCTGTTTATACTGGTTTTAGCGCCATTCAGTCAAAGAATTCAAGAACAAAGATTATTTGTGGCGTTTCAACTCTTGTAGCATGGGCAGTGGCATATGTGCTTTATGCAAGCATGGACGATCCAACTTATGCTCAACCTTCAGACTTCCAGCAGTTCAACCCATTCTTCGTGGTTGCACTTACGCCATTTAGCATGGCATTCTTTGGTGCATTGGAAAAGAAAGGCAATGAGGTTAGTGCGCCAGCTCGTATAGCTTGGGGTATGCTTGTGGCTGGTTTAGGTTTCGGAGTCATCTCAATCGCTTCAATAGACTTGATATCTCCAATGGACTTGGGCAATAATACTCAGAGCATTCTTTCACCAAGTTGGCTTATTTCTACGTATTTCACCCTTACCATTGCAGAGCTGTTGCTTTCGCCAATGGGCATATCTTTTGTTTCAAAGGTCGCTCCTCCAAAATACAAAGGTTTGATGATGGGTGGATGGTTTGCAGCAACTGCCATTGGTAACTACCTGAGTTCTATTCCATCAAGACTATGGGATAAAATTCCATTGATGGCAAACTGGAGCATTCTTATCGCACTTTGCGTTATCAGTGCCATTGTAATGTTTGCACTTCTGAAGAAACTGAAGGCTATGACAGCCTAGCTATCAAATGTTAATTCCAAATAGAAGTGCAAAGTTTTCAGGTGTTTAAAACTATGAAAAA
>CAZPNJ010000104.1:0-7048 GCA_964587765.1 uncultured Prevotella sp. | reverse complement strand
CTAATACAACAATACCTCTTATTTAGTTGTAATTGTTATTTATATGAAATGATTGCAAACTTAATACATTTTTTTCTCATTTCCAACTCAATATCCGAAAAACAGGCAATCTTCTTTATGCGCACTGGACAATGGTCATGAATAGTGTGCCGTTATTTTAGTTTGTCATACATGTCTTTCAGGCTGACTTTAGGTATACCAAGGCGCTGCAAATGGCGAAGGTCTTTAAGTGCATCTTTGTCCTTTTTCAGTCGTATGCGCACGTTGGCTCTCGACAACAGTAATCGGTGTTGTCAGCATCGCGCTTCAAAGCCTCGGTATAGTCATACTCGGCAAGTTCAAGCAGTCCACGATTAAGTTCTATGCCTGCACGAATGGCATAAGTTATGGCGCTGTCGGGAAACTGGTTAACCAAACGATTTATGCCGTCAATGGCATCGGTGAAATGTTTATCCTTTTCGTTAAGTAACACCAAGCCCAACTGAGCGTCAAAGTTGCCCGGAACAATCTTCAATACATTATTATAGTCTATGCGTGCGAACTTGTATCTACCAAGTTTCTGGTTGACATAAGCCCGGAAATATAGCGCAGTCAAATTACTGGGGTCGTGCTTTAATATTGTATTGTATTCGTCAAGGGCGTATTGCCATTGCTGAAGCTCAATGTTCCAACCGGCTTTCTTCAATCGCAAATCCACTGAGTCAGGGTGAAAACTTAACTGTCGCGAAGCCTTTAAAAGCGAGTCACAAAGTTCGTCCTGAGCGTTAGCCGCAATAGCGGTAAGCAAACAAAAACATATTAAAACGGTCTTTTTCATAATTTGCAAAGGTAATAGAAAAAAACTTCTGCCCGATAATAATTATAGTTACGGGCAGAAGTTTTATTAGTTTTAGGCAAAAGTTTCTAAACTTTCACACTAATTGTTTCAAAAATCTTATGCGATTATTTGTTGTTTATATAGTCAACAATCCATGCGCCAACCTCACGTGTGCCATATTCCTTGCCACCCTCTACCTGAATTTCGGGTGTGCGAACGTTTTGGTCGAGCGAAGCGTCAACAGCTTCACGAATAAGCGCTCCCTCAGCCTTCAGGTCGAAGTATTCAAGCATCATAGCCACTGAAAGTATCTGCGCTATTGGATTTGCAAGGTTCTTGCCGGCAGCCTGAGGCCATGACCCATGAACAGGTTCAAACACAGGCGTGCTCTCGCCGGTTGACGCTGACGGCAGCAATCCCATTGAGCCACTGATGCAAGACGACTCGTCGGTAAGTATATCGCCAAACGTATTCTCAGTAACCATAACATCGAAGAACTTTGGCTCGGTTATCATGCGCATTGAAGCGTTGTCAACGTACATGTAATCGACCTTTACATCGGGATATTGCGGCTCCATTTCCTTTGCTATCTGACGCCACAGGCGCGAAGACGCTAAGACATTAGCTTTGTCTATGACCGTAAGGTGGTGATTGCGCTTGCGGGCATAGTCAAAACCTACCTTTAATATGCGCTCAATCTCAGGGCGAGTGTACAGGTCGGTATCGTAAGCCTTGTCGTTATCTTGGTATTTCTCGCCGAAATACATTCCGCCTGTCAGTTCACGAATACAAACGAAATCGGCACCACGCACGATTTCTTCCTTTATAGGGCTTTTATGAACAAGGCAGTCAAACGTCTGCATTGGGCGTATGTTGGCAAACAATCCCAACTTCTTGCGCATGGCAAGCAGGCCCTGTTCGGGGCGAACCTTTGCAGTTGGGTCATTATCGTACTTTGGGTCTCCGACAGATGCAAACAAAACGGCGTCGGCATCTTTGCAAATCTGGAATGTTTCCTCTGGGAATGGGTCGCCCACAGCGTCTATTGCGTGAGCTCCACACAGTGCTTCCTTATAAGAAACTTCGTGACCAAACTTCTTTGCAATGGCGTCCATTACGGCTACGCCTTGCTTCATTATCTCTGGTCCTATGCCATCTCCTGGCAATACTGCAATCTTTAAATTCATAATAAATGGGTTTATTATTGTTTCGTTATTCTGTTATATACAATTTGTTTTTGATAACCATGCAATATGATTTGACTGCTATTCACAATCATTCTGCCGACTCTATAATGTTAAGCATACGGAATGTCGCTTTAATAGCCGCCTCGGTCTGGTCGGCATCAAGTCCGTGAGTACGAAGCATCTTCTCGCCATCGCGCCAAGTTATTATAGTTTGAACAAGTGCATCGGTGCGTCCTCCAGGAGGAATGGTTACCGCATAGTTCTCAAGTGCAGGGAATGTGCGATTAAGATTTTCCTTATAAATCTTGCGCAGAGCCTTAACGAAAGCATCGTACTGACCATCGCCCGTAGCATCAGCCTCGTATGATTTGCCATTTATACGCACTTTAATGCTTGCTAAAGGCTTTAAGCCATAAGATGTTGATACCATGTAGCTTAACAGTTTCACCTTTTCGTCTGGAGCGTCATGGTTAAGAACGTCAGAAATGATATAAGGAAGGTCTTCTTGTGTTACCAGTTCCTTCTTATCGCCAAGCTCAGTAATACGATGTGTAACCTTCTTTGTTTGCTCTGGAGTAAGCTGCAAACCAAGTTGCTCAAGATTAGCAAGAATGTTTGCCTTGCCTGAGTTCTTGCCAAGGGCATACTCGCGCTTTCTTCCAAATCGCTCCGGCACCAAATCGTTTTGGTAAAGTCTGTCTTTCTTATCGCCATCAGCATGAACACCTGCCACTTGTGTAAACACATTTGCGCCTACAATAGGTTGATTTGGTGCGACAGCTATGCCACTCTAGCTCTCAACCAAACGACTTATGTCGTTAAGTTTGTCTTCACATATATTGGTTTTCGCATGGAATTGGTCCTTCATTATGACCTGTACGCTCGCCATTGGCGCATTACCACAGCGCTCGCCCAAACCATTTACGGTAACATGCACACTTTTACAGCCACACAGTACGGCAGCTAACGTGTTGCACACTGCAAGGTCATAGTCGTTGTGCGCATGAAAGTCGAAGTGCAATCGTGGATAACGCTTCACAATCTTACGAATATACTCCATACATTGCAAAGGGTTTAGTATGCCCAATGTGTCGGGAAGCATAAAGCGCTTTATCTGAGTGTCTTGAAGGCCGTCAATTAGTTGGAACACATAGTCTATTGAATCGCGCATACCACTTGACCAATCCTCAAGATACAGGTTTACGTTTAGCCCAGCGTTGGTGGCATATTCAACCACTTGGCGAATATCTTTAATGTGTTCTTCCTGAGTTTTGTGCAGCTGTTGCGTACAATGTTTCAGCGAACCCTTTGCCAAAAGGTTAATAACCCTGCCTCCACACGAGCGTATCCAATCAACAGAACGGTTGCCATCAACAAAACCAAGCACCTCTACCCTGTCGAGTTTTCCCACGCTTTCGGCATATTTACAAATCATGCTCACAGCATCTTTCTCGCCTTCCGAAACACCAGCCGAAGCAACTTCAATTCTGTCAACGTTAACATCGGTAAGCAACATACGGGCTATCATCATCTTCTCGTGCGGAAGAAAAGACACGCCACTTGTTTGCTCGCCATCTCTGAGTGTACTGTCCATTATTTCCACGAATGGAACAGTTGGTTTGTATGCAGTGTTTGTGTTGTTGCTCATTTGTTGTTTTCCCAAGATTCCACCTTATCACGATTTTGCACAAGGAAATCCACGTCATCAAGTCCGTTCATCAAACAATGTTTCTTGTAGCCATTGATTTCAAAATGCTCACTTCTGCCTGTGGTAAGGTTCGTAACCATTTGATTTGGCAAGTCAACCTTAACTTGAGCAGCATGGTCAGCGGCGATTGTTTGGAACAGCTCTTGCAAGAAATCCTCAGTAACTACGACAGGGAGTACAAAGTTATTGAGTTCATTGTTCTTGTGAATATCGGCAAAGAACGAGCTGATGACAACTCTGAAGCCATAGCCGGCAATAGCCCAAGCAGCGTGTTCGCGCGAAGAGCCAGAGCCGAAGTTCTTTCCTGCCACAAGTATTACTCCACTATATGAGGGGTCATTGAGTACGAAGTCTTTCTTTGGCGAGCCGTCTTTATTGTAGCGCCAGTCACGAAACAGGTTATCGCCAAAGCCTTCTTTGTCGGTAGCCTTTAAAAAACGTGCAGGTATGATTTGGTCAGTATCTACATTCTCAAGTGGCAATGGTATGCAACTTGATGTTATTACGTCGAATTTCTGTTTCATTTTGTTTATATGTATATTTACTTTTTAAGCGAATTGCACCTATAAATAATGGTTACTGTTTACATTAACTCTCGTGGGTCGGTAATCTTGCCAGTGATAGCTGCAGCTGCAGCAACGTAAGGACTTGCAAGAATTGTGCGTGAGCCTGGTCCCTGACGACCCTCAAAATTACGATTGCTCGTTGATACGCTATATTTTCCTGCGGGAATCTTATCATCGTTCATAGCCAAACAAGCTGAACAACCCGGCTGACGTATCTTAAACCCTGCGGCTTCTACAATCTTGTCAATGCCCTCTTCACGTATTTGTTTATCCACAAGCCATGAACCTGGCACCAGCCACGCAGTGACGTTCTCTGCCTTTTGCTTTCCCTTTACAATAGAAGCGAAAGCACGGAAGTCCTCTATTCGACCATTAGTACAAGCGCCAAGAAAAACATAATCTATCGGGTGACCAAGTAGTTTCTCGCCCGGCTCGAAGCCCATATATTGCAGACTCTTCTTGAATGATGCCTGACTTTGTTCATCAATATCAGCCAACTGAGGAATATTGCCTGTGATGCCAATACCCATACCTGGGTTAGTACCGTATGTTATACGAGACTCAATATCAGCTCCGTCAAAGTTAAGTTCTTTGTCAAACACGGCATCGTCAACACTCTTCAGCGTTTTCCAATAAGCCACAGCCTTGTCCCACTCTTCGCCCTTAGGGGCATACTCTCTACCCTTTATGTACTCAAAAGTAGTTTCATCGGGCGCAATGAAACCTCCACGTGCGCCCATTTCTATTGAAAGGTTGCAAAGAGTGAGTCGCCCTTCCATTGACATTTCTTTAACCACTTGGCCTGAATATTCAACGAAGTATCCGGTTGCGCCACTTGTAGTGAGCTTGCTCATTAGATAAAGTGCCACATCTTTCGCAACAACTCCCTTGCTAAGTTTTCCATTTATGTTGATGCGCATTGACTTTGGCTTTTGCTGAAGAATACATTGCGAAGCCATAACCATTTCAACCTCGCTTGTTCCGATACCAAAAGCGACAGCTCCCATTGCGCCATGGGTAGAAGTGTGAGAGTCTCCGCACACGATTGTCATACCTGGCAACGAAAGTCCTTTCTCTGGACCGACAACATGAATGATTCCATTGTCTTTAGTATTCATACCATAATGCGTAAGTCCGAAGTCAGCGCAGTTCTTTGCCAACGTATCTACTTGCTTCTTTGATACTGGGTCTTCAATAGGTTTGTCTTGGTCGTGCGTTGGCGTATTGTGGTCTGGCATACAAAATATCTGTTTAGGGCGAAAACATTTTAGTCCACGCTTGCGCATACCATCAAATGCCTGCGGACTTGTTACCTCATGGCAATATAATCTGTCAATATATAGCTGTGTTGGTCCATCTTTTACTATCTGAACTACATGTTTATCCCAAATCCTGTCAAATAATGTATTCATAATTTATATATAGGTATATTAAATGTTTTAGATTGAAACGTTACAATACTTCAATCTTTTATTGTTTTCTGAATTTATTTATACAATCAATATAAGCCTCTACTGACGCAGTAACTATGTCAGTGTTAGCACCAAAGCCATAATAAACGCTACCGTCATACTCTACTTGCATATGAACTTTACCTACATCATCAGAACCTTTAGAAATGGCCTGTATGGTAAATTCCTTTAGAGTCATGTGCTTTGAAATAATCTTCTTCAGGGCTTTAATTGCTGCATCGACAGGACCGTTACCAGTAGATGCTGCTTCAAACTTTTGTCCACTAATGTCAAGTCCGATACTTGCAACTGAACGAACACCCATGCCCGTAGTTACTTGCAGGAAGTCGAGCTTAACTGCGTGAGCTTCTGCTGTATCTGCACCAGCCGGCATAAGAATGTCATCGTCATTAACCTCCTTCTTACTATCGGCTAACTTTAGGAACTTTTGATATAATGCGTCAAGTTTCTGTTCGTCTTCAACATTAACGCCCAAGACATTCAGTCTGTATTTCAATGCAGCCCTACCACTACGAGCAGTCAAAACGATTGAGTTCTCATCGATTCCCACATCTTTCGGATTCATTATCTCGTAGGTTTCAACGTTTTTCAGCACTCCGTCTTGATGAATACCACTTCAATGAGCAAAAGCATTTCTACCAACTATCGCTTTATTTGGCTGAACTTGCATGTTCATAAGCGAACTAACCATGCGAGAAGTCGGGTATATTTTAGATGTGTTTATGTTTGTTTCAATTCCAATGGTCTTGTGACATTTCAATATCATGGCAATCTCTTCAAGCGAAGTGTTGCCAGCTCGTTCACCAATACCATTTATAGTAACTTCCACTTGTCGTGCTCCATTCAATACTCCCTGCAATGTGTTTGCAGTAGCCATGCCCAAATCATTATGACAATGGGTAGAAATACAAGCCTTATCAATACCATCGACATGTTCCATCAGGTATTGTATCTTTGCGCCATACTCTTCTGGCAAACAATATCCGGTAGTATCGGGTATATTTACAACTGTTGCTCCAGCCTTAATAACTGCTTCAACTACACGAGCAAGGTACTCATTATCCGTACGACCAGCGTCTTCTGCATAGAATTCTACGTCTTCAACGTATTTCTTTGCATATTTCACTGCTCTTACTGCACGCTCGATTATTTCTTCGCGATTGCTATTGAATTTATACTTTATGTGACTGTCGCTTGTACCAATGCCTGTATGAATGCGTTTGTGTTTAGCATATTGCAAAGACTCTGCAGCAACATCAATATCTTTTTCAACAGCCCTTGTCAACGCACATATCGTA
>CAZPNJ010000103.1:4729-7049 GCA_964587765.1 uncultured Prevotella sp. | reverse complement strand
AAGAGGGGCAAATTGTATCAATTTGCTCCTCTTTTTTTATAAAAACTACCAACTTTCATCTTTTTTCTCGGTTTTGTTTTGATATTCAAACAAAACACACTAACTTTGCAACCAAGTTGAAAGATAAATAAGACTTTTCAGCAAACATTTATTATAAGACGATATTTTTGATTTGTTTTAGTAGATTAGTTTTTAAGTAGTTTGTTTTTGAAATCGGATGTTGGGAAGCATCCGATTTTTTGTTTCCGCAAACAGCGAAAGTTTAACTATCGTAAATAAAAGACTTTCAGCAGTAGTTAATAGTTAAAACGTTAATTCACTTTGTTAAATTGGGATAAAGATGTATGCCAAATTGGCACAATAAGCATTTTTGCCTATATATTTGCATGGTCTTTTATAAGAGAAAGACGTAAATAAACAAAGTAAAACGATAATATAGGAGCAAAATAATTAAAATATATACATTATGAAAAAGTATTCAAAGTATCTACTTATTGCGATGTGTACTATCGCAGTGGCATTTTCTGCCGGTTCTTTTTATAAAGTAAATGCAGCATCACCAGTGGCAGCTGTCGCAGGTCAGCCAGTTGACTTGACTTACGCTGCCGAGAAAGCCGTTCCTGCGGTTGTTCACATTAAGTATGTTCAGAATTCAAAGACAAAAACCGTTGAAGTACAAGACCCATTCGGCGATTTCTTTGACCCATTCGGCTTCTTCGGTCAAGGCAATGGCAATGGCGGCAAGCGCAAGCAGCAGGTACAGACTCCAAAGAAAGAAGCTGTTGGCTCTGGTGTATTGATTTCTTCTGACGGATATATCGTTACCAACAACCACGTTGTTGCTGGTGCTGATGAACTGACAGTTACACTTACCGACAACCGCGAGTTTTCCGCTCGCATCATAGGCACAGACCCTACTACAGACCTTGCTCTTATAAAGATTGACGGCAAGAATCTCCCTACCCTTCCTATCGGCAACTCTGACGACCTGAAGGTTGGAGAATGGGTAATTGCAGTAGGTTGTCCTCTAAACTTGAACTCTACCGTTACAGCTGGCATTGTCAGTGCAAAGGCTCGCTCACTTGGTGCTAATGGCGTAGAGTCGTTCATTCAAACCGATGCTGCCATCAACCAAGGCAACTCTGGCGGCGCTCTTGTTAACACTCGTGGTGAACTTATCGGCATCAATGCTATGTTGGTTTCACAGACTGGTTCTAACATTGGCTATGGTTTCGCCATACCAACAACACTTATGAATAAAGTCGTTGATGACCTCAAGAAATATGGTACAGTTCAGCGTGCTATGCTGGGCATTCAGGGTCAGGACCTACTCAACTATATCGACAATCAGAAGTCACAGGACAAGGAAGTTAAAGACTTCGGCACAAATAAAGGTATATATGTCGCTAAGGTTTCTGACGGTTCAGCAAGTGCGGAGGCAGGTTTGCAGGAAGGCGATGTAATCGTATCAGTCGATGGTTCTGAAGTTTCAAAGATGTCAGAGCTACAAGAGATTATCTTCAACAAGCGTCCGGGCGAGAAGGTTACTCTTACATATCTTCACAACAAGAAGAAGGTTACAAAGACCGTAGTTCTTAAAAACGAACAGGGCAACACTGGTGTTGTTAAGACCGCTGACCTTGACGTTTTAGGTGGCAATTTCCGTCCTGTAACCGAGCAGCAGAAGAATGCACTTAATATCTCTTCAGGACTTGAGGTCATAAAAGTAAACAACGGCACACTTAAAGAAGCTGGCATCAGCAAAGGCTTCATTATACTTGAGGTTAACGACACAAAGATTAAGTCTATTGACGATTTGCAGAAATCTGTCAAGGATGCCTCAACAAGCAAAGACCCTGTACTATATATTAAAGGTATCTGGCCAACTGGCAAGAAAGACTACTTTGCCGTTCAGGTTAAGGAAGAAAAATAAAAACACTCTCTCATAAAAAAGATTAGCATTTCTGCTAACAAGGGGCGCGACTCCACACAATGGGGTTGCGCCTTTTTCTAAAAACACATGAATATATTTACTACATTGACAATCTTTGCGGCACTATCTATGCCGCTGAAAAGTTCGGCACAACAAGCCGAAAGAATTTGGCAAGAAGACTACAAACGAATAGAACAACAAATTGTTCAGCCCAAATTCAAAGACAAAGAGTATTACATTACCCAGTATGGAGCCTCAACAAAGGCATCTGCCCAAGTCAACCAAAAGGCAATAAACCGAGCTATCGCAGCCTGTGCAAAGGCTGGTGGCGGTAAGGTTATCGTTCCTTCAGGCACATGGCAGACAGGTGCTATTCGTTTGAAAAGC
>CAZPNJ010000103.1:0-4719 GCA_964587765.1 uncultured Prevotella sp. | reverse complement strand
AGTAACGTAAACCTTGAAATCCAACGAGAGGCTAAATTGCTCTTTGTATATAACCTAAAACTTTATCCTCTTGTCAGAACCCGTTGGGAGGGTATGGACTGCATAAACTATTCGCCAATGATTTATGCTTACGGCGAAAAGAATGTTGCCATAACTGGCGAGGGAACTATTGACGGCGGTGCCACTCGCAATGATTGGTGGCGCATGTGCGGCGCTAAGAAGTTTGGTTGGACCGAGGGTATTATCAGTCAACGTATCGGCAGACCGCAACTTCAGCAATGGAACGATGCCAACACACCTGTTGACAAGCGCATACTTGGCGATGGCTACGGTATGCGTGTGCAATTGATTAACCTAAACCATTGCGACAACGTTCTTATAGAAGGAGTTACCATGCTCCGCTCACCATTCTGGGTAATCCACCCAACTTTCTGTAAAGGTCTTACGGTGCGAGGTGTAAAAATATGGAATGAAGGACCTAACGGTGATGGCTGCGACCCTGAGAGTTGCGATGGCGTTCTTATTGAGAACTGCACCTTTCATACTGGTGACGACTGCATAGCCATTAAGAGTGGACGCAATGGCGATGGACGTCGCGCCAACACCCCAAGCCAGAACATAATCGTAAGGCACTGCAACATGGAAGACGGTCATGGCGGAGTGGTTATAGGCAGCGAAATATCTGGCGGTTGCCGCAATGTCTTTGTCGAAGACTGCACTATGGACAGTCCAAATCTTGAGCGTGTAATAAGAATTAAGACCAACCCCTGCCGTGGAGGCATAACCGATGGCATATATGTACGTAACATTAAGGTGGGCAGATGTCGTGAGGCTGTGCTGAAAATCAATCTTGATTATGAAGCCAAGGAGCAGAGCCAGCGCAATTTTCCGCCTACCGTCCGCAATGTTTATCTCAACAATGTAAATTGCGAAAGCAGCCAATATGGCATTGTAATTATCGGATTGCAAAACGAGTCTAACATATACAATATACATATCAGCAACTGTCGTTGGAACGGCGTTAAAAAAGGCGGAAACAGTTTCAAGGGGCAGTATCACGACGTATATATAAATAATGTGTTCATAAATGGCAGTCTGCTGTTGCAACACAAACCATATAAAAACTATAGCCAGTGGATGGCTGCGTCAGAGATGCACCGCACACCACATAGCTATTTACTCGATTTCTCCAAGAAACCAAAGTGGAGTTATGTCATGGGCATTGAACTTGAAAGTCTGCTTGACGTATATCTGCGCTATGGCGACAAACGCATATTCGATTATTGCAAGGAATATGCCGACACAATGATTAGTCCAAACGGGGAAATAAAGAGTTACGTTCTTGACAAATACAACATTGACCAGATACGCACCGGCCGCTTTATTTATCGCATAAACCAACTGCTTAAACAAGACAAGAACTATAAAGCCGTGCGCACTCTTTATAAACAACTTGCCACAGACGGCCGTTGGTGGCACAAACAGATTTATCCCTCACAGGTGTGGCTCGACGGACTATACATGGCTTTGCCTTTTTATGTAACAGCGACTAAATATGTCACACATAATCCCCAAAGATATTACGACGATGCTACGAATCAACTGCTGAAAGCATACGAGTTGACCCTTGACCCCGCAACAGGCCTTTGCCGCCACGGTTACGATGAAACGAAAAGCATATTCTGGGCAGACCCCATTACAGGACAGAGCCGCCACTCTTGGGGGCGTGCCGAGGGGTGGTTAGCCATGGCTATTATAGAAATGCTCGATGTTCTGCCCGAAAATTACAATCGCAGTCCTGAGATAATTGAATTGTTCAACAAGGTGATGACAGCCGTAGTTAAATATCAAGACCGCGATTCCGGTTGCTGGCGATTGGTTCTTGATGTTACCGACCAAAACGACCGCAATTATCTTGAGGCCACATGTACCGCCATGTTTACATATGCCCTACTAAAGGGACATAGACTGGGCTATCTGCACGATGATATGTTCCGTAAAGCTGGCGAGAGGGCATATAAAGGTATGCTTGATAATATGATTAAGGTAAATGCCGACAGCACCATTTCCCTTACTTCTTGCGCTGAAGTGGGTGGACTCGGCCCAGCCAATAACCTACGTCGCAATGGCTCGTTTGAATATTATCTATCAGAAAAGGTGCGCGACAACGATGCCAAAGGCATTGCACCTTTTATCTGGGCTTCGCTTGAAATGGAGCGTGGCAACATAAATCGTGAGGCTATTGTCATACGCAACAATCCTAAAAACACCTCTATTGACAAGCTATCGCCTTTTTCAGTTGGCAATGGTCACTTTGCCACAACAGTAGATATTACTGGCATGCAGTCACTTACCGATATTTATAAAAACGGCATACCGCTATGCACTCAGTCTGATTGGGGCTGGCACTCTTTTCCAAACACCAATGGCGTGCGCCCAGAGGATTCATGGCGAAAGATTACACAGAATGGTCATACAAGATATTATAGTTGCGAATACAGCGATACATATCTGCGTGTTAATCCTCACCGCCTAAATCTCGGTTGCGTAGGTCTGTCTGTTGACAGCACCAGCATAAGCGACATTAACCAGCAGCTAAACCAGTGGAATGGCATAATCAGCAGCAATTATAAAATCAACAATGTGCCAGTATGCGTAAAGACCGCTTGTCACCCTCAAAGAGATATGGTTGCCTATACATTAAAATCAAAGTTATTAAAAACGGGTGATTTACAGATATTCTTCCGTTATCCTTATCCTACGGGCAAGCATTCTGACGACGCCAGTTTATGGAATGTCAACGACAAACATCAAAGCGCCATTATAAGCAAAGGCAAACGTCAAGCCATTCTCAAACTGACGCTCGACAGCACCATATACTATTGTTCTATAAACTGGACCGGCAATGCCACATTCCAACAGCAAGCACCTCACTGCTTTACATTGACACCCCACTCCGACAGTATTCTTTTGACTGTTGAATATTCACCCAACATTGAAAAAGCGTCAAGTAAAAACTGCGACGTGTTTGCTTTATCCGCAAACTCATGGCGTAAGTTCTGGCAAGAATGCGGCTTTGTTGATTTCTCACATGTTGCCGACCCTAAGGCCCGTGAACTTGAACGTCGCACCATATTGTCGCAGTACCTGACAGCAATTCAATGTCGCGGACAAATGCCACCGCAAGAGACAGGACTTACATACAATTCTTGGTTTGGACGTCCACATCTTGAAATGGCTTGGTGGCATCTGTTACACTTCTCACTGTGGAACAGGCCTGAGGTTGTAGCTGCGTCGCTTGATTGGTATAACGACATTGCAATGCCTAAAGCCAAAGCCATTGCTGAAAGGCAAGGCTACAAAGGCATACGCTGGATGAAGATGACTGACCTCGAAGCGGGAGAAGCCCCTAGCAATACAGGCAGTTTCCTTATTTGGCAACAGCCTCACTATATATATCTTGCCGAAGAAATGTATCGCCATAATCCTACAATGGAAACGCTAAAGAAATATGCTGAGGGCGTGGAACAGACTGCACGTTTTATGGCAGACTTCATGACCGAAGACTCACTGAAGGGGGCTACTGCCATGCAAGAAACCATGAATTGGAAGATTTCATTTAACCACCCCTTTGAGTTAGCATATTGGCAATACGGACTGAAAACAGCCAACATCTGGCGCAAACGTCTTGGCAAGGAATGTTCAGCAGAGTACGACCATATTATCAACAATATAGCCCATCTTTATTGGCAAGACAGCCTTTACATTGCCGGTATGCCTATTAACAACGCCGATAGCATATACAAACTGAAGAGCCGCAGCGACCACCCTGCCGTACTTGGGGCATGTGGTTTATTACCTTCAAGCGATTTATATGAGCAGAAACGTATGCGACAAACTCTTCATTGGATTATAAACAATTGGAATTGGGCTACAACATGGGGCTGGGACTATGGAATGGTTGCTATGGCAGCCGCTCGTCTTGGCGAACCAGCATTGGCTATTGACGCACTACTTATGCCTGTGCAAAAGAACACTTATCTGAATAATGGACATAATTATCAAGACAATCGTCTTCGCATATATTTGCCTGGCAACGGCGCTTTCCTGACAGCCATTGCCATGATGTGCACAGGTTGGGATAATTCGACTACACCAACGCCTGGTTTCCCCAAGGATTGGGATGTAAGGTTTGAGAACCTGAGCCAAATGCAATAAATCACTATATATCAGCCAAATACATAGCGCATTCTTCTATTAGAGGAATACGCCTTTTTATACATATACCATAAACGTGGTAGATAAAATAGCCCGAAAAGGGTATTGTATGCGCTTAATTCTCGTCGTAACTTTGCAACATGAAATAATAACAATTACGTTTTAGATTTTAGAGAGATTTTTAATTTAGAAGAAAGGAAACAAGATGAGCAACAGAAATTATCACTTCGAAACTCTTCAATTACATGTTGGACAAGAACAGGCTGACCCCACAACAGATTCTCGTGCAGTGCCAATTTATCAAACCACAAGTTATGTGTTTCGCAACTCACAACATGCGGCAGACCGTTTCGGACTACGCGACGCTGGTAATATATATGGCAGATTAACCAATTCAACTCAAGAAGTTTTTGAACAGCGTGTTGCCGCTTTGGAAGGTGGCGTTGCAGGTTTGGCTGTCGCTTCCGGAGCGGCTGCTATAACCTATGCCCTGCAAAATAT
>CAZPNJ010000102.1:6113-7094 GCA_964587765.1 uncultured Prevotella sp. | reverse complement strand
ATGCAGCTAAAGAGTGGGTTAGAGCTCATGCAATTAGTGAAATGATGCTGAGTATTTCAATATCGTTAGGCATCATGGCTGCATCAATGGTGGCGCTCAACATTGCATTTGACGGCATGGATCCAACAAAATTTAATGGATTTTATGCAGCAATGATCATGTTAGCGGGCTTAATTGCTTCGGTTTGGGCTCTTGGCCAAATTACTAAAACTGTGAATCCGATTGGCTTAGTCGCTGTGACCATGTTAATAAATTCAGTGGCAACTGCTATACTTGGATTCTCAGCAGCAATCAAACTCCTTGCTAAAGAAGGTTCCGCAGATGTGGTGACAGCTAGTGATGCGCTTGGTAGTCTCATCGTTCATTTGGGTATGTTTGTAGGTATCCTTGGACTTATAGAAGGTAATTTCCCAGGATTTCGCAATAGTTTGGGGATTATTACGGCATCATTAATTGGATTGTCATTTAGTATGGCAATACTTTCTAGTGCAATCAAAAATCTGACAGATGCAGACCCTGAAGCACTTGCGAGAGCAACTTCAATATTAGCGGACACAATGTTAATTCTCATGGTCGCAATAGGTGCACTCGTTGGAATAATGGCTGTCGCAAATAGGGGCTTTACAAAACTTGACAAGACATTCCTTGGCACTTTTGGAGATACGTCTAGATTCTTAGGCTTCGCAGTAATGATACTGGCTGTTGCAGAAGCTGTTAAAATGCTTACGTCGACATTACTTACTTTCCAGAACATCACCGATCCTAATAAAATAGTATTCGGTTTGGTTATGTTAGGTGTGATAACTACTGGATTCATCGCTGCTATGGGCATGATGGGTGCAGTTCTTAAAGAATTCAAAATACCTGAAAATATATTTAAACTTGCGGCGTCGATAATCACTTTTGTTGTCGCAATAAGATTGTTTTCATTGATGCCCGTAGATGCAATGGTTCGAGGACTTCTTGCTGTCGGTGGAGCAA
>CAZPNJ010000102.1:4626-6103 GCA_964587765.1 uncultured Prevotella sp. | reverse complement strand
ATTGCATCTATGGCTGCAATGGGAGTGGTTCTCAAGGAATTCAAAATACCTGAAAACTTGTTCAAACTTGCAGCAGCTATACTCAGTTTCACCTTTTCAATAAGGGTGTTCTCATCGATGCCAGTAGACATGATGATTCAGGGTCTTTCCGCCGTTAGTGGAGCTCTGGTTGCATTGTCTATTGCTATGAGAATAGCGAATGGAGCACATGCTGCCGAAGGCATTACAAAGTTCGGTATAGCAATTGCAGCACTTGCTGTATCAATAGGGATACTGTCATTATTTGATTGGCAGAAAGTTCTTACATCAGCACTCGGATTATCGGCTGTTGTTTTAGCCTTTGGAGCAGCTGCAAAATCAACATTATATGCTGACACCGCTCCTTTGATAGCATTCTTTGCTGGATTAGCTTTACTTGTTCTTGAGATACGCCTCGTGACGTATGAGATGAAACCTAGAGACCTTGAACTGATCGCAGGATATTTAGCATCAATAGCAGGTCTTATCTTATCTACTGGTTTAGTAATAGCACTTGCCAGCGGAGTATCAAAAGGTGCATCTGATCTGTATGGCATGGCTTCAGTTTTCACAGCCCTTGCACTTGTTGTTGCTGCTGTGGGTTATGCAGCTAAGGCTATTGCGTCAACACCAGGAGGAACAAAATCAGCATTTGTAGTTACTGCATTCGCAACCGGCCTCATGGGTTTTGTTGCTATTATTTCAAAGCTGCTTTCGAATACCGCTGGTTTTAATTTGAGACAATTTAACATGCTTGAAGCAATTGCAGCAGTAATATCATCCGTTGGTTTACTTATGATATCGATAGGTATCGCTGCAAGGCTCATCAAGGGCAATGTCAAAATTGTTTACCAACTCATCCCTGCAATAATGGGATTAAGTTTAATGGTGGTGGGACTTGCCAAACTTGTTTCGATAGCCAAGACTTCACCCATAGACAGCGTCAAAGGTATTCTTCAGTCTATGGCAATTGTCTTTGGATCTATAGCAGCACTTATCGTAACAATAGCAGCTGCTGCATGGCTTACTCAGGAAAAAGGACTTCAGGAAGAAATGATGTTCCTTACTAAAGTTGTGGCTTTAATAGGCTTGACAATGGCAGCACTTATAGAGACCATGGGCAGCCTTCAGAAGCTCAACGAAAAGCAAATTGCGGCACTTGGTGTTGTATTCTTTGCTATGTTCTCTCTTATAGCTGGTATTATGGTCGGGGCAAAGATCATAAATGGCAATAAGGATCTCGAACGCAATGTATTGGAAATGGGAGCGCTTGTAATAGCATTCACATTAGTTGCAGAGAGCGTTGTTAAATCACTTTACAATGTTCCGAATATAGATAAGACTAAAATCTGGAATAGTGTTGGAGCTATGGTTGCTGTTCCTGCGGCCATGGCTGTTATAATTACTGGTTTTGCATTCCTTAGCAAGTATGTTGTCGAGGATAGAATCAATACAATTA
>CAZPNJ010000102.1:0-4616 GCA_964587765.1 uncultured Prevotella sp. | reverse complement strand
GTATGCACTTAAGAGAATAACTATTGATGGACGTAACGCCAAAAACATGCAAAACAAACTCACCATGCTCGGTGTATTGCTTGCTGAAATGGCAACGGCAACAGCTGCTTTCGCGGCTATATCTTTGTATGGAGATCCGCTCAAGACACTTGAGTTTGTTGGAATTGGAACTTTATTCTTCACTTCATTGGCAGGTGTTTTGTATGCTATCAAAGAGCTCAAAATGGATGCCAAAAATATTAAAGGTCTCAAGGACGTTCTCGGTGGTGTTGCATTACTAGCTACTGAGATAGGCGTCGTAATGTTTGCCTTTACCGAAATCTCAAATAGAGTTAAGGATATGAGGACCCTTATTGGCGTATGTGCAACCGCCGCAGGATTCTTCGTAGCTCTTGGCGGCCTTGTGAAGGTTCTTGACATTGTTGGTAAAGAGATTGTTACAAACATTAGTAATGTATACACTGCAATGTTCTTTGCTGGGGCACTCGCTGTCGAAATGTATGTTGTAATGCTTGCGTTTTCGGAGCTTGCTTCTCACATGAATGACATGAGTGGTCTTATTGCTACATGCACTGTCGCATCATTATTCTTTGCAGCTCTCGGTGGGCTTGTCGTCGAACTTGGGGCTGTTGGCGCAACAATAATGGGAACAGAAGGTGTCGGTGCCGCAGCACTTGCTGCAGGTATGGCGGCTATTGCTGCTGTAGCTATTGAAATGGGGATTGTCATGTCTTCATTTGCAAAGCTTGCAAACTTGGATATAGCTGGTATAACACAAACCCTTACTGTCGGAACCATATTCTTTGCGGTATTAGGTGCGTTATTACCTGTATTAGGTATTGCCGGTTTATTCATGCCTCCTGCAATGCTGGCACTCGATGCTATTGCTGTAATGGCTGTTGAGATGTACTTTGTAATGAAGGCATTCGCTGGTCTTGCTTCAACGGTTGACATAGGTGCTCTTACAGCATTCCTTTCAACCACAACCAAAGCATTCATTGCAATGACTGCGATATTTGCGGTTCTTGGGGTATTTGGAGTACTTACTCCATTAGCCATAGTCGGTTCCCTTGGAATGGTTGCAGTTCTTTCAATACTCATTGATGGCTTTGCATGGATCTCATCAAAGGGATCACTGATTGATAAGGCATTTTCAGTCATTGAAAAGATTGGCGATCTCGTCATGAATTTAATGCAAAACGCTGCAAATAGGCTTCCTGAAATTGGCACATATTTAGGCGGCTTTGGTGTTGGCGCTAAACCATTCTTTGCAATGCTTAGCACATTGCCTACAACTGTTTTAACTAACGTTAAAGCATTTGCAGAGGCAGTTGGAATTCTTGCTGGAATTACTTGGGGATCATTACTTACTCTCCCTGTCACAGGACTTGGAACAATATCGCTCTCTGCAGAGCTGGTAATGTTTGCCGAAAACCTGAAAATATTCAGCAAGAAATGCGAAGAGATCCAGAATTGGGATACACTTGTCAAAGCTACTACTGCTATTTCCAGCATTGCAACAGCTGCTAAAAACATTCCCAATATGGGTGGATTGTTAGCTTTGTATGTTGGAGATAATGGGCTTGGTGCTTTTGGTAAAGAGCTTTCCGAATTCATACCCTACATGCAGCAGATGTACACAGCATGCAAAGGTATGAGTATAGATGCTAATGGCGAGCCTATAGCTAGTGCCGTTAGAGCTATGGATGAGATCTTTATAGCTGCTCATGATATTCCTAATTCCGGTCCTTAAGTAATAGGATTCTTTACTGGTGACAATGACCTCGGCGAATTTGGTAGACAGCTTACTGAATTCGCAAGGAATTTTGTTGGTCCTGATGGCAATGGTGGCTTCTATGCCATGGTTAAGAACGTTGGTGATTGGAGTGTGATCACCAATGCTGTTACTGCCATGGGCAGTATAATGCAGGCCGTTAAAGATATGCCTAGAACTGGAGCGCATTTCTCACTCCACAATTGGATAGTTGGCTTTGACATCGGTGAAAAGGATCTTGCCTCTTTTGGCGAGAATCTTAAATCTTTTGCTGGAGCATTGCAAGATCTGTCCACAATGAATATTACTGTAAGTGGGGTGCAGAATTTTATAGATGCTTGGAATCTGATTAAGGACATCAAATTTTATGCTTTGTTCTCAGATCTTAGGCTTAGAAATGGATTAGAGTTTGATAGCATCGAAAAGAAGATTAGAAAGATTGGAGAGATTGTTAAAGCATTCCAGGATAGCGTATCTGAGATCAATGTTGATCAGGTAGCTAAAACGGTCGACACATTCTCTAAACTCTTTAGCCTTAAGATCGATATGCCTGCTAATAAGTCTAATGCCAGGGATGCCGGAAGAGATGTTATACTGGCATTCTTTAAAGGACTTGGCATGTCATCTATGACAGAACCGTCCAAGCTCACAAAACTCGCAAACTACTATTTCTGGGAAGGCTGGAAAGAGAAGGATGCCGAACGAGCTAAACAAGCAGCCGATCAAGCGATTAAAAATGCTAAAAATATTGGTAATGGATTCATGCAGGAAGGTCTTGGCGAGCAATCTCCGTCAAAATGGTCTAACGACATGAACCGAAATTGGTGGGTTGGCTACATGAAGGACGACCCCAAACGAGCACAAGAAGCTATTGACGCATCTAGCGAAAATGGCAAAAAGATTGGCGAGGCGCTTAATGATTCCTTAAGTAAATTTGATCCTTCAAACTTTGACGGTGCTGAAAATATTGGCGCTACATATGCTGAAACGGCATATGATGCATGCACTAACAAGATCGATGAATTAATAGCTACTGAGGGAAATCCGTTAGCGAACCTTACTGATAGAGTATCTTCAATACCCGACACTGCAGATGCCAGAAAGCGTCGTAGTGAAGCATTCCATGAGGGTAAGAATGCAACGACTTATAGATACAATAGCCAGGCTGATATGTACTATAATCAGTACCTCGAGAATCAGAAGAAATGGTCTGAGGTTGAACTTACTTCTGCTCAGCAGAATGATAAGAGACTTGAAGCTCAGCGTGAGAACTCATTGAAGAACGAAGCTAAGTGGAACGCCGCTAACAAGAATGCTGCTGACAAGAAGAACATCTTCGACCATATGAAGGATCTCGCCGATCAGGTTAAAACTGCTACTGGACTGGGTGACTTCAAAGCAGTTCAAGATCTCGAAAAACAGTTTTCGGGTTGGCTTGATGAGTACCGTAATAAGTACAAAGAAACTGGTCTTATTAAGGATCTCACAGATCTGGCAACTAAGGGTTTTGATATTTCTGGCATACAGGAAGAAATTGGTAAAATAACGAATCCTGATGGCCTGCTCGACGGACTTACTGAAGAAGCAGAGAAGACTTCTGAGAAACTTGACGATCCTATAAAGAAAGTCCAGGATCTCATGAAGGAATACTCTGACGGTCTCTCAAATGCGAAGAATGATCTTATGAATGCCACATCGTTATTTAGCGAGGTGGATTGGGGATTTGATCCTGAGAATCCTGTAACAAAGGAGAAACTCAAGAAGAATCTCGAAGATCAGATTACGCAGCTTGATAGATTCGGTAACGTCTTAGTCAGCCTTAATTCGAGAATCACCAATGAAGGACTCAAGGAAGCTATTGAGCAGATGGGTCCTGCACAACTTGAGGAACTTGAGGCACTTAACTCAATGACCGATGATGAGTTGGCTCATTACGAGAAGCTCTACGCTGGTAAGGTTGAGAAAGCTAATCAGTTTGCCAAGGAAAAGATGCTTGTCGAAGGAAGAAGAATTGCTGGTGAGATAGGTGAACAGCTTGACTGGGGTGGTAGAATGGTTGACATGGACAACCTATATAGCATCCTTGGAGCCGAGCCTACAGAAGAACAGATCAAGGAGATGCAGCAGATCGGTAAATACATAAGCGAGGGTATCGCCGATGGAATGACCGATGATGAAGCTCTTCAGTATGTTGCTCAAGCTAATGCCACATTACGTGACATGGGTGTCGAAGCCGCAAGAGCAGCTTGGGGTATACACTCACCTTCGGAAGTTATGAAGGATGAGGTCGGTATATACATTAGACAAGGCTTGACGGATCCTCTCATTAATGATGAGGCCCAGGTTGACTATAGAACTACGGCGATGCTCTGCTGCAGTCTGCTTGTGCAGGCCTTTGAAGAGCAGCTTTGGAGGTTCAATGAGTTTGGTTATAAGATCAGTGATCAGATTGCTCAGGGAATTCAAAATGGGTCCTCTTCAATCAGTTCAACGATCAATTCCATACTTTCTAGCGCCGGAATAGACGTTGCTGTGAACAACATGTCTAAGATGGCTAATGGCGCGGCATCTGGAGTCAATGCTAAACAGTCTGGATCAACACCTGTTTACGGACCTCAGATACCTAGCAACTTCAATACTAATGTTTCGACGAATCTTGCTGGAAATGCTAATAGTATGACTGCCGCAGCTAAGAGTGCTGCAGCACAGACATACAATGATTCGAGGATTGTTCAGAGTATTGATAAACTTGATAGAGACATTACAGACTTGTGGTCGCAGTTCAATAACTTACAGGTAGTAATGGACGGCAGAGCATTAGTAGGGCAGATTGTTGCTCCTA
>CAZPNJ010000101.1:369-7098 GCA_964587765.1 uncultured Prevotella sp. | reverse complement strand
CCTGACGGGTAATTATCGCAAAGGTCATAACGAATACACCATTCCTTATATGGAGTCTTTTATAAATGCTCCGAAAGAAAATATATCGTATAGTACCTATCAAAGTGAGGAGGGTGGTCGTTTCTTCCAAGAACAAAATCTAAACACTATTGTTGAGGTTGGAGATGAATTCCCGATAGAAGTAGAGGAAAACTATTGTTGGTTGACTCTAAACCAGATGCTTTCGTTCGTTACATACAATAACTATTTAAATATAGCAGCACGTTCGTTGCTTGCTGCAATCAGTTTCGTGAAATGATAAGAATAGGAATAATATGTCCTTCTGAGATTGCTTTCAGAAGATTTTTGCCAGCACTGAAGCAAGTCAAGGATTTTGCTTTTGCAGGTATTGGAGTTGCCAGCGCTGAAGAGTGGTATGGCAAAAATGCAGTATATGATGCAGAGGTAGAGAAAAAACGTATTGAAAAAGAAAAGTGTAAAGCACAGACATTTATTGACGAATGGGGCGGCGGAAAAATCATAGAAGGTTATGAACGGTTGGTATCTTCTGAAGAAATAGATGCTGTATATCTTCCATTGCCACCTGCATTGCATTACAAGTGGGCAAATATTGCATTGGAGCATGGTAAGCATGTGTTTGTAGAGAAGCCATCGACCACAGATTTCTCGGATACAAATGATTTAATCCTTTTGGCTAAAGAGAAGGGGTTGGCTTTACATGAGAATTATATGTTTGTATATCACGACCAGTTGGCAGCTATAAATGATGTAGTTAACTCAGGTGAGATAGGTGACGTACGTTTGTATCGAATAAGTTTCGGATTCCCTCGCAGAGCGCAGAACGATTTTCGTTACAATAAAGCTCTCGGTGGCGGAGCTTTGATTGATGCTGGTGGATATACCTTAAAATATGCGTCATACCTGCTTGGTGAGTCTGCAAGGTTAACAACGGCCCAGCTAAACTATCTTGATGAGTTTGAGGTTGATATGTATGGTTCTGCCACAATGGTAAACGATAAGGGTGTGACTGCTCAACTTAGTTTCGGTATGGACAATGACTACAAGTGTGAGATAGAGATATGGGGCAGCAAAGGCACCATTTCTTCAAATCGCATTTTAACCGCACCAGTTGGATTCGTACCTGAATATACTATAAAGAAAAATCAAGATTACGAAACTCGCAAGCTGCCGGCTGATGATGCCTTCCGTAAGAGCATTGAGTTGTTTGGTAGTTGCATCTCTGATACGGGAATAAGAGAAAAGGAATATGCTCTCGTGGCAACAGAGGCAAAACTTCTTACCGAATTCAAAACACTTGCAAACGTATGAAGAAGGTTGCGATAATTGGTTCCAGAGGTTTCATTGGCCGTCATCTAGCATGGTATATTAAAGAGAAAAAGGGCATTATAGCTGAACTGTAGGATATATTAGAGGGAAATGAACCTCATTATCATCAGGTGAATATGCTCAATAAGAATGAGGTTGAGAGTATTGATTTCAATGTTGATTGCATTTTCATGATGACTGGTTTGACTGGAACAAAAGTCGGCTTTGACAAATATGAACAATTCGTTGACGTTAATGAAAAGTCGCTCCTGAACCTGCTTGACGCAATACATAATACGCCATATCGCCCTAAGGTTATATTTCCGTCTTCTCGTCTTGTATATAAAGGCGTTGATAAGCCTCTTCAGGAAGATGATGAATATGATTCAAAGACAATATATGCTGCCAACAAAATTGCATGTGAAGGATTTTTGAAAGCATACAACTATAATTTTGACATACCATATGCTATCTTCAGAATATGTGTGCCATGGGGAAATATGCTGGACGATAACTACAGCTTTGGCACGGTCGGCTTTTTCATAAAGATGGCACAGGCAGGCAAAGACATTACATTGTATGGTGGCGGAAAAGTGAAAAGAACATTCACTCATCTTGAAGATATATGTTACCAGATGGTTGAAGGTGCATTTAATCCTCGTTCTGATAATGAGTCGTTTAATATCGGAGGTGAGACTTATTCTCTTTATGAAGCAGCTAATATCATTGCAAAGAAGTATCATGTAAATGTTGTGGCTGTTCCGTGGCCTGAGGCTGATTTGAAACTGGAAAGTGGACATACCTATTTTGATGATGCCAAAATACAGGAATTGCTTAATGGCTATGAATATAAACATTCCTTGAAAGAAGACTACTAAATTGTCGATAAAAGAGATAAATTGGGAAAATATTATTATCTTTGTACGATGAAACGTACTTGTACGTTATAAATATTAAATAGACAATAACATATTTAACTGATGATTATAACTAAAACTCCATTCCGCATGTCGTTCTTTGGTGGTGGTACGGATATGCCATCGTTCTTTAACGAATATGGCGGAGCAGTTATCTCTACGACTTTTGATAAATATTGCTATGTGAATGTAAGGCACATGCCACCTTTTCACCCATATATTTCTGAATTAGTATATAGTCGCTTTGAGCGTGTTAATGATATTAAGGATATAGAACATCCGTTAATTCGTGAATGTATGCGTTTGCACGACATACACGAAATTCGCTTGACATACGAAGGCGATCTGCCTGCTCGCACAGGACTTGGCACAAGTAGCACATTTGCTGTTGGTATGCTTAATGCATTCTGTGCACTGAAAGGGAAAATGATGAGTCCTCGACAATTAGCAGAAGAAGCAATTATGGTTGAGCGCGATATTCTGAAGGAGCATGGCGGCTGGCAAGACCAGATAGCTGCTGCGTATGGTGGATTGAATCGCATTGATTTTAAAGACAACAAGTTTACAGTACAGCCAATAGTAATTAGTCCTGAGCGCAAAAATCAACTTGATGATAACCTGTTGCTTTTCTACACAGGAATACAGCGTTTCTCTTCTGACATACAAGCAAACACCTTTGCTGACCCCAAAACAAAAATAAAGCACTTGCAGGGTATGTTAAAGTTGGTTGATGATGCAGAGATGATATTGACAGACAATAATGCCGATCTGAATGATTTCGGACGACTGCTTGACGAGACTTGGAAACTTAAACGTGGCACTGGCGCAAAAGTCAGTTCGTCAAGTATAGATGCACTATATGAATGTGCCATAAAAGCTGGAGCTTTAGGTGGCAAACTATTAGGCGCTGGTGGTGGTGGTTTCTTGCTGTTCTATGTTGAAAAAGAAAAGCAACCAACTCTAATAAAAGCGTTAGGGCAAATGATGATTGTTCCTTTTCATTTTGAGACTCAAGGCGCTCGTGTCGTATATTATTCACCACAAGTATACTCGCCACGAAAAGAATTTCTAATTACAGGGAGACAGCATGAAACAAATTGAAATACTAATAGACAGATATCCTCAACTGAAAGTTTGCGAAGGAGAGATAGAAAGGGCTTACCATGTCATGGAGGCTGCATACGCCAACAGTCACAAACTTTTGGTTTGTGGAAACGGAGGTTCGGCAGCTGATTCAGAGCATATCGTTGGCGAACTGATGAAGGAGTTCAAGTTAAAACGCAAGGTATATGCAGACCAAGCTGAGGCAATGAAAGCTATAAACCCTGAAATGGGACAATATCTTGCGGAAAATTTGCAGGGAGCACTTCCTGCAATCGCTCTAACTGGTCATAGTGCTCTTTCCACAGCGTTCATGAACGACTCGGAAAGTGTTCTTGTCTTCGCCCAGCAGGTAAATGGCTATGGTAAGGCTGGTGATATATTTCTTGGAATTTCCACAAGCGGAAATAGTGAGAATGTTGTCTATGCAGCAATTACCGCAAAAGCTCGTGGATTGAAAGTTATCGCATTAACAGGTGAACGTGAGAGCAAGCTCTCTGCCTTAGCAGATGTCTGCATTCGTGTACCCGAAACAGAAACATATAAAATACAGGAGCTGCATTTGCCTGTATATCACTGCCTGTGCTTGATGCTGGAGGAACATTTTTTTAGTAGAGTATGAAGGTAATTATTATGGCAGGGGGTAAGGGCACAAGAATTGCATCTGTGGCAAGTGACGTGCCTAAGCCAATGATAAGGATTTGCGGAAAACCAATACTTGAGCATCAGATTGAGAATCTGAAGGCGTGCGGGCTGACCGACATTACGCTGGTGATAGGCTATCTTGGACATATCATTCATGAGTATTTCGGTGATGGAAGCAAATTCGGAGTAAACATCTCGTATTTCGTTGAAGACCACCCAATGGGAACAGCAGGCGCCTTGTTTAAGATGAAGGACTTGACAGAAGATTTCTTGTTGATGTGTGGCGATGTCATTATTGATGTGGACTTTAATCGTTTCATCGAATTTCATAAAGAGCATAAGGCGTGGGCGAGCCTGATGGCGCACCCCAATGGTCACCCTTACGACAGCAGTCTACTGGTGACAGAGGTACTGCGACCACAAGAGCTGGGTGGAATGCCAGTAAATACCAATCGTGTAGTACGATGGATGAACAAGGAGGACGAGCGACTATACTACAAAAACTGTGTAAATGCAGGTTTGGAGATAATCTCACCAGAACTGTTGCGTGAGACAATGAAGAACTTTGTGCCTCGCCACCCAGAGCAGCCAGATAAGGTTGATTTGGATCGAGATGTGCTGAAACCGCATGTTTGTTCTGGTAAGATATTCGCCTATACGACAACGGAATATATCAAGGATATGGGGACACCCGACAGATTCTTTGAAGTCGAAGAGGATATTAAAAGTGGGAAAGTACATTCGCGCAACCTGAAAAATCCACAAAGGGCAATATTCCTTGACAGAGATGGTACTATTAACCTGCACAAAGGTTTTATCATAAAAGCAGAAGACTTTGAACTTATTTCAGGTGCAGCAGAAGCCATAAAACTAATAAACAAATCGGGGTATCTGTGCGTGGTCGTAAGCAATCAACCTGTTATTGCACGAGGTGAATGTTCTTTTGAAGAACTGCAAAATATCCATAACAAGATGGAAACTGAGTTAGGAAAAGAAGGCGCTTTCGTTGATGCTATCTACTATTGCCCTCACCACACTGATAAAGGCTTTGAAGGCGAGCTTCCAGAATATAAATGTAATTGCAGTTGCAGGAAACCAAAGCCAGGACTGCTATTACAAGCTGCCAAGGATTGGAATATAGACCTTTCACATTCTATTATGATAGGCGATACTGACAGAGACGTGGAGGCTGGCGTGAACGCAGGTGTAATGAACGCCATTAAAATAGAGACCAACAAATCAAACGCACTACTTGACGTCATAAAAAGAATGTAAGTGGAAAACAAAAAAAAGAGTTGCTTTTGGCAACTCTTTTGTGACTCCGATGGGATTCAAACCCGTAACCTTCTGATCCGTAGTCAGATGCTCTATTCAGTTGAGCTACGGAGCCTTCCGTTTCGCAATCTTCAGTGTGGCGTTGTAGCCTCATTGCTGATTTGCGAGTGCAAAGGTATGGCTTTTTTGCGAACCTCCAAAACTTTTCGAGGATTTTTTTGAAAAAATGTCATTTTTGTCATTTTTGTCATGACAAAATGGTCGTTTTTGCCCCAATTGTCACATCTTTTACTCCGTTTTTACTCGTTGTAATAAAATAATGTATATCTTTGCATTGACAGAAGAAAAAGCAAATGAAGATAGAAACAAGTAGTATATTTTTGCGCAACATGCGTTTTTTCGCCCTGCATGGCATAGGCGAACAGGAGCATAAGGTCGGCAACGACTATGTGGTTAACGTCAGGGCAGAGTACGACATATCCAAGTCGGCGTTGTCTGACGACCTTAACGACACGCTCAACTACGTGGAGATGTATAACGTGGTGAAGCAGGTGGTGGGCGAGACGCAGGAGCTGCTGGAGCGCGTTACATATAAGATAGGCGAGCGCATATTGGAGCGCTTCGAGGGCGTGACGGCAGTTGAGGTTGACCTGCGCAAGGTGAACCCGCCCATCGGCGCTGACTTTGAGGGTGCGGGCATACAGGTGAGAGTGGTAAGATAAAACGATGACCGAAAACGAATAATCACGAATGAAGAGATTTATATTCGCTGCGATGTTGTGCCTTACGGCGCTGTCGGTGGCAAACGCCAAGAAGTTCACGCTGGTGATCGACGCCGGTCATGGTGGAAAAGACGCAGGTGCGATAGGTGCTATATCCAAAGAGAAAGACATAAACCTGACGGTGGCATTGGCGTTTGGCGCCATGGTAGAGCGTGGCTGTCCTGACGTCAGGGTTATTTACACGCGCAAGACAGACGTGTTCATACCACTGATGCAGAGGGCGCAGATAGCCAATAAGAATAAGGCCGACTTGTTTATATCGGTTCATACAAATTCGCTGCCAAAGGGACGCATAGCACGTGGCTTTGAAACCTACACGCTGGGTATGCACAGGGCCGACGACAACCTTGACGTGGCAAAGCGCGAGAACTCGGTAATTCTGGTTGAGAAGAACTATAAGCAGACATACAGGGGCTTTGACCCGAACTCGTCGGAGAGCTACATAATGTTTGAACTCATTCAGGGGCAGAACATGGAGAAGAGCGTGCAGCTGGCGAAGTACATACAAAGTAACGTGTGCGACGAGGCTTGTCGTGCCGACAAGGGCGTGCATCAGGCAGGCTTTCTGGTGCTGCGCGAGACATCGATGCCGAGCTGCCTGATTGAGCTTGGCTTCATCTCAACCCCCGACGAGGAGCGCCAGTTGAACGACCGAGGCAATGTGGACAAGATGGCGCGAGGGC
>CAZPNJ010000101.1:0-359 GCA_964587765.1 uncultured Prevotella sp. | reverse complement strand
ATAGAAACAAGTACGACATGTCGATAACGGCACCATTCAGAATAAGGGAAACGGTGAAGGAAGAACCTGCCAAACCAGTAGCGAAGGAAGAACCCGTAAAGGTGGAAAAGTCCACACAGACGGAAGAACCAAAACAAGCGAAAGAGCCTGTGAAAGCTGAAAGCGCCAAGACGGAAGAACCCATGAAAACGGAAAAACAGGTCAAGGTCGCACAGACGACTAAGTCAGCCCAGCCAGTGTTTAAGGTGCAGATAATAGCATGCAGCAGCAAGTTGCAGGCGGGCGCATCGCAACTGAAGGGACTTGAAGGTTGCGAATGCTACCAGGACGGAGGCATGTATAAGTACACCTATGGCGCA
>CAZPNJ010000100.1:0-7127 GCA_964587765.1 uncultured Prevotella sp. | reverse complement strand
GTCGGGATGACCAGACTCGAACTGGCGACCACACGCCCCCCAGACGCGTACGCTAACCAACTGCGCCACTTCCCGATAATTCTTGGAGTGAGCCTCAACAAAACGCCAGTGGCTTTGAAAAGACTTGTGCAAAGGTAACTACTTAAAGCGAGATGCGCAAATGTTGACTTGGTTTTTTGAAATAAAAACCTTAATTTAGCAATATTACATACGCCTTAGCGTTAATTTTATAGGCTTATGGTTATCTTTGTAACTAAAACTCAAGCACATAAAAAGATATGACATATACAATTACGGCACCAACCAAACTGAACGCCAACGTGAAGTTGCCTGCGTCAAAAAGCATCAGCAACCGAGCGCTGGTTATCAACGCCTTAGCCACCAGTTGCGATGATGGTGGCAAAAGAATTCACCCCGACAATATTTCTAAATGCGATGACACCGACGTTATAGTAGCCGCACTTAACGATATGCCTAAGGAGATAAACATTAAAGCCGCCGGCACTGCCATGCGCTTTATGACGGCTTATCTCTCGGTAATGGGCAAGGAGCATATTATCACTGGCACAGAGCGAATGAAGCACCGCCCCATAAGCATCTTGGTTGACGCACTCAGATACCTTGGCGCCGACATAGAATACGTGGAGCAAGAGGGTTTCCCACCCTTGCGTATTCGTGGACGCAAACTTGACGGAGGGCACATCGAGGTAGATGGAAGCATTTCTTCGCAATATATTTCTGCCCTGCTGATGATTGCCCCAACGATGACCAACGGACTGGAACTGAAGATTACCGGCGAGATAGCCTCTCGTTCATACATCGACCTTACTCTGTGGATGATGAAAGAGTTTGGCGCCGACGCTGAATGGAGCGAGGCCGACACCATCACAGTTAAGCCAGTGATGTATAAGCAACGCCAATACACAATAGAAAACGACTGGAGCGCATCGTCTTATTGGTATGAGATGATGGCGCTGACCGACGACCGTGAGGCTACGGTTCACCTTAGTGGACTGCGCGACGGCTCTAAGCAGGGCGACTCCGTAGTGCGCTATATTTACTATATGCTGGGTGTGAAGACGCAGTTTGAGGGCGACGGCATTACGCTGACACGCCACATTCGCACACTGCGCCGCTTTGACTACGACTTCATAAACTCGCCCGACTTGGCGCAGACGGTAGTGGTGACTTGCTGCATGTTGAACATTCCGTTCCACTTCACCGGACTGGCAAACCTTACCATTAAGGAGACCGACCGCATAGCGGCACTGAAGAATGAACTGCTGAAAATGGGTTACGTGCTTCACGACCAGAACGGCAGCGAACTGTATTGGGACGGCGAGCGCACAGAGCCTACCGATGAGGCGATAGATACCTACGAAGACCACCGCATGGCAATGGCATTCGCACCAGCCGCACTTAAACTGCCACAGCAGAAGATTAACAACCCAGAGGTTGTAACAAAGTCGTACCCAACATATTGGGAAGACTTGGACAATGCGCAATTCACAATTCGCAATGCGTAATTAAGGGAATGGAAGGGAATTAAAAGACACTTAAAATCACTTACAAAAAATGCTTTATTTATTAGCGTCAATATTAGCACTTGGGGTGATAGCGGCACTGACAGAGTTGCTGACACCCAACAAAGAGGAGGAAGAAGAAACCGCCCCTGAGTGCGACGACACTAATAACGAAAGTTCCAACTGCGACACCTGCGACCTGACCTGTTCGCTAAGAGCGTTGAAGTCGGCAAGCAAGAAATTGAAAAACTCCTCTGCCATTCTGCTCGTCGTGCTTACGCTTAGCGCCTGCTCAAACCAAAAGAACACTTCGCAAACCAGATGGTGGCAAGCCTTTAACACACGATACAACGTTTACTATAACGGCTCGGTGGCATACATTAACGGTTCTATCGAGAAAGAGAATGGCAACAAAGACAACTTCACCGAACAGATTCCGCTTTACACCATAGGAAACAAGCAAAGCAAAGCCATTGGCAAAAGCAACTACGACAGGGCTATCGAGAAGTGCGAAAAAGCCATTCAGTTGCACAGCATAAAGAAGCGCCCCGAATGGACAAAGAGCCGCAAAAAGACAGCCAAAGACCGTGAGTGGCTAAGTCGCAAGGAATACAACCCGTTTATGTGGAAAGTGTGGATGCTTATGGGGCGCTCACAGTTCTACCAAGCCGACTTTGACAATGCCATCTCTACGTTCGCCTACATGAGTCGCCTGTACGAGACGCAGCCAGCCATATACTGCAAGGCTCAGGCATGGCTTGCCAAGTGCTACATTGAGTCAGACTGGCTTTACGATGCCGAAGACATAATACGCAAGATGCAGCGCGACTCCATTCACTGGCGCGCTCAGAAAGAGTGGGACTACACCTACGCCGACTATTACATACACTCTGGCGAATACGCCAAGGCAGTGCCCTATCTGCGCAAAGTAATCAGTCACGAGATGCGTCACAAGCAGAAAGCCCGTGAGTGGTTCTTGATGGGACAGCTGCAAACCGCATTAGGCAACAACCGTGAGGCTTACAAGGCTTACAAAAACGTGGTCAGACTGAACCCACCCTACGAGATAGAGTTCAACGCCCGCATTGCCATGACCGAAGTGCTCAGCGGCAAGCAATGGCGACAGATGGTAAGCCGACTGAAGCACATGGCGGCGTCAGACAAAAACAAGGAGTATTTAGACCAAGTATATTACGCCATAGGCAACATATACATGGCGCAGAAAGACACGCTAAGCGCCATTGCCGCCTATGAGAAAGGCAACACCAAAGCCACACGTTCGGGCATAGAGAAGGGCGTGTTGCTGTTGAAGTTGGGCAATCTGTATTGGGACAGAGAGAAATTCTCTGACGCCAAGCGCTGTTATGGCGAGGCGATAGGTTTGCTCGACAAGGAGCGCAAAGACTATGAACAGCTGTCGCGACGCTCGAAAGTGCTTGACGAACTGGTGCCACACACCGAAGCCATACATCTGCAAGACTCGCTGCAAGAGTTGGCACACATGAGCGAGAAAGACCGTAACGCCGCCATTGACCGAGTTATTGAGGCACTGAAAAAGAAAGAGAAAGAAGAGAAGAAGGCACAGGCAGAAGCCAACGCCGCACAACATCAAAACAACGGCACAGGGCGGGCGGTCACCACAAACCGCACCTCTACCCTGAACAATACAACAAGCAATGGTCTTTGGTATTTCTATAACCAGATGGCGGTAAACCAAGGCAAGACCACCTTCCAGCGTCTTTGGGGCAAGCGCCCTAACGAGGACGACTGGCAGCGCTCAAACAAAACCGTTGTGGCTACCTTTGTCAATGCGCAGCAAGACACTTTGGCACAAGACTCAACAATGCAAGACTCCTTAGCAGCCGACACCACACAAGCCGCCAACGACAGCGTTGAAACCGACCCTCACAAGCGTGGTTACTATATGGCGCAGATACCGTTCACGCAGGAGCAGATTGACGCCAGCAACAAGATTATAATGGACGGTCTGTTTAACTCTGGCATAATCTTCAAAGACAAGTTAGACAACCTCAGGCTTGCCGAAAAGGCACTGCTAAGGCTGGCCAACGACTACGCCGACTATGAAAAACTTGACGAGGCTTACTACCACCTCTATCTGCTGTATTCACGACAGGGACTGCCTGCCACCGCCGACGGGTATGTGGAGAAGCTGAAGACCGACTTCCCTGAAAGCCAGTGGACTACTCTGCTCACCGACCCATACTTCAAGGAAAACGCACTGTTTGGCGCTCATATCGAAGATTCCATTTACGGTGCCACATACGAGGCTTTCAAAGCCAACCGTTTCAATGAGGTTGAAGGCAACGTAAAGATTTCAGAGAAGCGATTCCCTATGGGTGCAAACCGCGACCGTTTCCTGTTTATTGACGGTCTTACCAAACTCAATACGGGCAATGTGCAAGGCTGTTTGACCGATATGCGACTCGTCGTTGAGAAATACCCCAAGAGCAGCGTGGGCGAAATGGCTGGCATGATTATCAACGGCGTGAGCCAAGGGCGCAAGTTGCACGGCGGACAGTTCACGCTTGGCAACATCTGGGCAAAGCGCACCGACGTAATGGCTGACAGCGACTCGGTAAGCGTGCGCCAGTTCAGCCCCGAAACCAACACGCCATTCGTGTTTATCATTGCCTTTAACCCCGACTCGGTAAACCAGAACAAGCTGTTGTACGAGATGGCTCGCTACAACTTCACCAACTTCCTCGTGCGCAACTTCGATATGGCAGTGGAAAGCCTTGACCAGTATGCACAGATTACCATCAAGGGCTTCCAAAACTACGACGAGGCTCTGCAATACGCCCATCAGTTGTATGCGCAGACTGCCGTCACCGACCTGCTTAACCCAAGCGCAAGGGCGCTGGTCATAAGCACACAGAACCTTGAATTGCTCGGCAAGAGCCTCAGTTACGACGACTATAAGATATTCTACCAAAAGCACTTTCTGCCGCTGCCTGTTCAGAAGAAAGCACTGCTGATAGAACCGTCAGAGATTATAGTTGAGAAAGAAAAGGCGCCGACTGAGCAACCCCTTACGCAACCCACCGCCACCGACGACGGCATGTATATAATGCCACAAGCTGGCAAGGATGTAAAGAAGGCAGAACCAACAGGCACAACCATTATAATTCCTTCAGCCAGAGAGCAGACGCGCAAGAAGTTGGAGGAAACATACGACAGCGGCACAACGGTTATACCCACCGACAACAATAAGGGTAAAACCGATAACAGCAAAAACAAAACAAGCCAAACAAAGAACAAGGCAAAAACCGAAAGTAAGCCCAAGCAGCAACCAACAGACGTTGACCTCGGCGATGAGTATTACGACCTTGAAGGTTTTTAACCCTACCACAATAACGAACTTCCTCAAACGAAACAAACATTATTACTATGAGCAATGGATATTTACTATGGGTTGACGATGAAATAGAGCTGCTTAAGGCTCACATCATCTTCTTGCAGACGAAAGGCTACGAAGTGGTTTCGGTAAGCAATGGCAGCGATGCCATTGAAGAGTGCAAGCGCCAGAGTTTTGACCTTGTACTGCTTGACGAGATGATGCCCGGACTGACTGGTCTGGAGACGTTGCAACAGATTAAGGAGATTAGTCCTGACACACCCGTAGTAATGGTTACCAAGAGCGAGGAAGAAGACATTATGAACCAGGCTATCGGCGCAAAGATTGCCGACTATCTGATAAAACCCGTTAACCCCAACCAGATATTGCTGACGCTGAAGAAAAACATTCACCGCAAAGAGATTGTCACCGAGGTCACGCAGACGGGTTACCAGCAAGACTTCATGAACATATCAATGCAGATATCTGACTGTCGCACGTTTGACGATTGGGTAAACGTGTATAAGAAACTGGTGCGTTGGGAGCTTGAACTGTCATCAGCCGACAGCAACATGACCGAAATGCTTGCCACGCAAAAGGAGGAGGCTGACCTCGGATTTGCCAAATACGTGCGCAACAACTACATAGACTGGATAAACGCTGACAGTGGCAGTCGCCCCATAATGAGCAACGACATATTCAAGACACAGATATTCCCACGTCTCGACGATAAGGAGAAGGTGTTCTTAATCGTCATCGACAACTTCCGCTACGACCAGTGGCGCACCATTGCGCCCGACATAGCCGAGCTGTACGACATTGACGAGAAACTCTACATGAGCATACTGCCCACAGCCACGCAGTATGCCCGTAACGCCATCTTCAGCGGACTGATGCCTGACAAGATACAGCAGATGTTTCCCGACCTATGGGTCGATGAAGATGAGGAAGAGGGCAAGAACCTCAACGAGGGGCCGCTGGTGCAGACCCAGATAGAGCGTTATCGCCGTCACGATAAGTTCTCGTACTACAAGCTTAACGATTCAAGTGCGGCTGAGAAATACTTCGACCGCCTGAACGAACTTGAACTTAACGACCTGAACATACTGGTGGTTAACTTCATTGATATGCTCTCACATGCCCGCACGGAGTCAAAGATGGTGCGCGAGCTCGCCAACAACGAGAGCGCCTATCGCAGCATAACGCTGTCGTGGTATCGCCACTCCATTATGGCAAACCTGCTGAAATTGCTCGCCGAGAAGAACTACAAGATTATCATCACCACCGACCACGGCAGCATACGCGTGCAGAAGCCAATAAAGATAATAGGCGACCGCAACACCAACACCAACCTCAGATACAAACTGGGCAAGAACCTCACCTACTCTGCCAAGGAACTCTTTTCAATTAAAGAACCTCGCAAGGCTGCGCTGCCATCGCCAAACATCAGCACAAGCTATGTATTCGCCACGGGCAACACGTTCTTCGCCTACCCCAACAACTACAACTACTATGTGTCGTACTACAAAGACACTTTCCAGCATGGCGGCATATCTATGGAAGAAATGCTCGTTCCGTTAGTTACGCTCACACCAAAGAAAAGATAACACCACAACATATATAAACACATAAACAAAAACAAAATGGAAATAAAGATACAATCACTTGCCGACATCAACAAGGCTGCAAAAGAGTTTATCGACCACATGAACGGCAACACCGTATTCGCATTCTACGGAAAAATGGGAGCCGGTAAGACCACTTTCATTAAAGCCCTCTGCGAAGAGCTGGAAGTAAACGACACGGTCAACTCGCCAACGTTCGCAATAGTAAACGAATACACATCAGAGAAACTAAACCAACCGATATATCACTTCGACTTCTATCGCATAAAGAAACTCGAAGAAGTATATGACATGGGCTACGAGGAGTATTTCGACAGCGGCAATCTCTGTCTTATTGAATGGCCCGAACTAATTGACGACCTCCTGCCCGAAGACGCAGTTAAAGTCACTATCACCGTCAATGAAGACGAAACACGCAGCGTGGCAATGGACAATTGAATAAAAAAGATTAACTATTCATTGTCAACTGTACATTGAACATTGAACAAAAAAGGGATGCACTTCATTGAAGTGCATCCCTTTCTTATTCTTCCTCCCAACCGGCGTCTTGGTAGTCGTTGTCGTCAAACATGTTATGTTGCTTGCTCAATCCCGGATTATGACTGCCCTGAGAAGGGTGAAGTT
>CAZPNJ010000099.1:0-7135 GCA_964587765.1 uncultured Prevotella sp. | reverse complement strand
ACTCACCTGCTGCCATGCGTTACACCGAGTGCCGCCTCTCAAAGATGGGTGAGCATATCATGGACGACCTTAACAAGGACACCGTTGATATGGTCAACAACTTTGATGACACCCTTCAGGAACCAACCGTTATGCCAACAAAGATACCTAACCTTTTGGTTAACGGTGGCAATGGTATCGCTGTAGGTATGGCAACAAACATTCCTACTCACAACCTTGGTGAGGTGATTGATGGTTGCTGCGCATACATCGATAATCCTGATATTGACATTGACGGACTTATGCAGTATATCAAAGCTCCTGACTTCCCAACAGGTGCTTATATATATGGTATAAGTGGCGTTAAGCAGGCTTATGAAACAGGTCGTGGCCGCATCGTTATGCGCGCTAAGGCTGAAATTGAGACAGGTGAAGGCAATGACAAGATTGTCATCACCGAGATACCTTACGGCGTAAACAAGCAGCAGCTTATTGAATATATAGCAGACCTTGTAAAGGAAGGCCGCTTGGACGGCATCAGCAATGCCAACGATGAGTCTGGCCGCCAGGGTATGCGTATAGTAATAGACGTTAAGCGCGACGCTAACGCTAACGTTATCCTTAACAAACTGTTTAAGATGACTGCTTTGCAGAGCTCTTTCTCTGTAAACTGCATCGCACTTGTTAAGGGTCGCCCACGTTTGCTCACCCTGAAAGAATGTGTAAAATACTTCGTAGAGCATCGTCATGACGTAACTATTCGCCGCACGAAGTTTGAACTCAGAAAGGCTCAAGAGCGTGCTCATATCCTTGAAGGACTGATTATCGCTTGCGACAATATTGATGAGGTAGTACACATTATCCGTGGCAGCAAGACTCCTGCCGAGGCACAGCGCAACCTTGAGCAGCGTTTCAACCTTGACGAACTTCAGTCAAAGGCTATCGTTGATATGCGTCTGAGCCAGTTGACAGGCTTGCGTATGGACGAACTGCACGCTGAGTTTGAAGAGTTGCAGAAACTGATTGCACACTTGCAGCAGATTCTTGACGACCCAGAGCTTTGCAAGCAGGTAATGAAGGACGAACTTAACGAAGTTAAGGAGAAGTATGGCGATGCTCGTCGTACACAGATTATACAGGACGAACACGAGTTCAACGCAGAGGACTTCTATCCAAACGACCCTGTTGTTATCACTCTCAGCCACATGGGCTACATCAAGCGTACTCCATTGTCAGAGTTCCGTGAGCAGCAGCGTGGTGGTGTCGGCTCAAAGGGTGCAAAGCATAGAGACCAAGACTTCACCGAGTCAATCTATCCTGCAACAATGCACCAGACCATGCTGTTCTTCACAAAGAAGGGCCGCTGTTACTGGTTGAAGTGTTACAACATACCAGAGGGTGAAAAGAACTCAAAGGGTCGTGCTATACAGAACCTGTTGAACATCGACTCTGATGACGCTATCAACGCAATACTCCGTATCCGTGGCTTGAATGATGAAGAGTTCATCAACTCACACTATGTAGTATTCGCAACAAAGAAAGGTGTTATCAAGAAGACTTGTCTTGAGGCTTACTCTCGTCCGCGTGCTAACGGTATCAACGCTATTAACATCGTTGAGGGTGACGAGGTTGTAAACGTTCGCCTGACAAATGGTAAGAACGAAATCATCATGGCTTCACGCAATGGTCATGCCGTTCGCTTCGATGAGGATAAGGTTCGCACTATGGGCCGTAACGCAACGGGTGTTCGTGGTATGCGCCTTGAAGGTAAAGACGATGAGTGCGTCGGCATGATTATCGTTAACGACGCTGAAACAGAGCACGTAATGGTAGTCAGTGAAAATGGCTATGGCAAGCGCTCGCTGGTTTCAGACTATCGCAAGACCTCTCGTGGCACTAAGGGTGTCAAGACTCTGTCTATCACTGATAAGACTGGCAAACTTGTATCTATCAAGACCGTTACTGACGCTAACGACCTTATGATTATCAATAAGAGTGGTATCGTCATCAGACTTGCCGTTAAGGACTGTCGAGTAATGGGTAGAGCCACACAAGGCGTTCGCCTTATCAACCTTGAAAAGAAGAACGACGTTATAGCAAGTGTTTGCAAGGTAATGGGTTCAGAACTTGAGGCAATGGTTGAGGAAGAAAGCCGCAATCAGTGGAACAAGAATCAGGAGGAAATGTCAAGCGATATTGCTTCTGACCAATTAAACCAAAGCGATGTAGAAGAAGTCAAAGAAGAAAACGACACTTTTGACAACGTAGAAGACGATAATACAAACCTTTAAAACAGTATAAAAGTATGAAGAAGTTTCTAATCATGGCTTGTATGGCAGCAGCTGCCACAACGAGCTTTGCACAGGAAGACGCTCTGAAGAGCCTTCTAAAAGCAGACGCATTCAGTGATGCTAAGGCACAGTTAGATGCCAACATCTCTACATTTGATAACGAGCAGAAGGCTAAGGCATATAATCACCTTGTTGACCTCTCAATGAAGAAGGTTAACGCTGAGTCTGCCATCATCAACGCCAACCTTGTAGCTACTCAGATGAAGCAGGGCGAGGTTCACCCATTCGATACTCTTGGCTATTATGATGGTATTTACAACGCACTTGTAAATGCTCTTGAGTGCGACAAGTACGACAATATGCCAAACGCTAAGGGCAAGGTTAAGCCAAAGTATCACAATGCAAACCAGAACAGATTGTACACTCTGCGTCCTAACCTTATTAACGCTGGTCAGGTGGCAGGTAACAGCCAGAACTACGATATGGGTTTGAAGTATTTCGGTGCTTACATAACCAGTGCTAATGCTCCTTTGTTTAAGGAAGTCGCATTGGCAAAAGACCCTTATCTCGGTGAGGTTTCTCGTGTTGCGGCAATCTTTGCATACCAGAACAAGGATAACAAACTTGCAAATAAGTATGTTGACATTGCAATGACCGACTCCGCAACCTATAAGGATGCTGTAAACCTGAAGCTGTTCCTCATGAGCCACGGACTTGAAAGCCATGCAGACTCAGTAGCTTGCTTGAAGCAGCTTGAGGAAATGTATGCAAAGGACTCAAAAGATGACCGCATCTTCGGTACTATCGCAAGTATGTACACCAGCTTCAGAATGATGGACAAGCAGAAGGCTATCATCGACGCTAAGATGAAGCAAGACCCTAACAACTTCATGGCTCTTTCACTGCTCGGTCAGAACGCTATGACTGACAGCAAGTTTGACGAGGCTATCGAGTTGTTCAAGAAAGCAATTGACGTTCAGCCAAATAGCGAGATTATTCTTACTTACCTCGGCTTCTGCTTGAACTCAAAGGCGGCCGCTCTTGACAATAAGGCAGAGAAGACAGCTTTGTATAAGGAGTCAGAGAAGTATCTTGAGAAGGTTCGCGACCTTGACCCAACCCGTCAGAAAGCCAACTGGAGCTATCCTTTGTACCAGTGCTACTATCAGCTTTATGGAGGTGATGACAGCCGTACAAAAGAGATTGAGGCTTACATCAAGTAAATAACACTTTTGTGCCCAGAAGGGCACAGCTCTCTGCACAGGTGTGGAGAAGTTTCTCGACAGGCGTTGAGAAATCTCTGCAAAGGCACTGAGAGAAACCATAAGAAGTTTTGCCGACAGACACCCTTCTGGTGTGCTACGGCAAGACTTCTTAATTTCTTAGAAAACAGTAACATTAGACTTTTACCAGTTCACGTTTTTCGGTAATATTATGAAGCAGATTATAAGCACACTCTTCTTATTCAGTATCATTTGCATTATGCCAGCCACGGCTCAACGCAAGGAAATATCTTTGGCAAAGTCGCAGGTAAAGAGTGGTAGAAATTTGGAGCAAGCCGAAAGCTCTATGCGCAATCTGCTTAAAGACTCTACTAACTTAACCAACAAGAAAATATGGCTTACGCTGTTCGATGCCATAAGCAAGCAGTACGAACAGGGTAACGAACAACTATATCTGAAGAAACAATACGATACGGCGCGCATATTTAATAACACCTTGAAGATGTTTGAGGTGCTGGAGGCATTCGATACTATCGACGCTATGGCCGACGCTAACGGCAGGGTAAAGCCCGAATACAGAGACAAGCACGCCGATATGCTCAACGCCTTCCGTCCAAACCTGTTTAACGGTGGCACTTTCTTTATACGAAAGCAGCGCTATGAGGATGGCTATAAGTTTCTTGACGCATATATAAAGTGCGCCGACTTACCACTATTTGCCAAGTTTGATTATATGAACCGTGATAAGCAGTTGCCACAGGCGGCCTATTGGACAACTTATTGCGGATATAAACTGCAAGACGCTGAGAAGTCGCTTGCACATTCAACGCTTGCACTGAAAGACTCCGTACACAAGGTACTTCTGTTGCAGTATCTTGCCGAAATATATAAGTTGAAGAACGATACGGCAGGTTATGTGTTCGCCTTGAAAGAAGGCTTCGGCATACGCCCATCGTTCCCTTATTTCTTTCCTCGACTGATGGAACATTACGCATCGCAGGGCTTGCATAAAGAGGCACTGGCTTTTGCTGACGAAGCCTTGAAGTTAGACTCTACGAGCCATTTGTTCCAGTTCGCCAAGAGCACAGCGCTGTTTAACCTCGGCAGATACGATGATTGCATAACTATATGCGGCTCGCTGTTGGCTGAGGGCGACACCTTGCCTGATATATATCTTAACATTGGCTTGGCTTATTATAACAAGGCGGTTAAGATAGACAAGAACGTGCGCCTTAATAAGCGCCAGCGTGGCGATATGCAGGAACTATACAAGAAGGCAATGCCTTATCTTGAGAAGTATCGCAATTTGAAACCAGAGGATAAGAGCCATTGGGCTTTACCTCTTTATACAATATATCTGAAATTAAACATGGGTGCTAAGTTCGATGAGATAGACAAAATAGTTTAGCACGCTATAAAACTGTATAAGAAATGAAACAATCTATTAGTGAGATACTGAAGAAACTCTCTATCAATGAACTTAGCCCGATGCAGCTTTCTGCATTAAACGCTATAAGTGAAGACCACAACGACGTAATCATATTATCGCCCACGGGCAGTGGCAAGACGCTGGCATATCAGTTGCCACTGACAGAGTTGGTAGACTCGCAGTCTGACAGTGTTCAGGCTATTGTCATCGTGCCCAGTCGCGAACTGGCATTGCAGTCAGTTAACGTGCTTAACAGCATGGGCTGTGGCTTGCGTGGCTATGCGGCTTACGGCGGTCGTCCTACTATGGACGAACATCGTGAGATTCGTAAACTGCAACCTCAGATAATCTTTGCCACCCCTGGCCGCCTTAACGACCATCTTGACAAGAGCAACTTTGATGCTTCGCTAGCCAAATATCTTGTCATTGATGAGTTTGACAAGTGTCTTGAGATGGGTTTCATTGACGAAATGCACGCCATTCTTGATAAGTTGCCAAACTTAAAGCGCAGAGTATTGCTCTCGGCTACCGACTCTGACGTTATCCCCAGTTTCGTGCAAATGAAAGATGTGGTAAAGATTGACTATCGCCACGATGAAGAGTCTGAGCGCCTATATATATATAATGTGTATTCGCCCGACAAAGATAAGCTTGAAACTCTCGGCCGTTTAGCCCTTTCTTTCCAAGGCGAAAGCGCAATAGTATTCGTTAATTACCGCGAAAGTGTAGAGCGCATAGATGAATATCTCAGAAGTTTGGGTTTCGTTACGAGTGCTTACCACGGCGGACTTGACCAGCAAGAGCGTGAGCGTGTGTTGTATCGCTTTATAAACGGCTCGGCTAATATCCTTGTCAGCACCGACTTGGCTTCTCGTGGCCTTGACATTCCGCAGGTCAAAAACATAGTTCACTATCACATGCCCGAGACCCTCAGCAACTATACGCACAGGGTAGGGCGCACTGCTCGTTGGGACGCTTCGGGTCGTGCTTTCTTCCTGCTTGCTCCGGGCGAAACCATAGCCGACTACATAAAAGAAGAAGTCGGCGAAACCGCCGATTACGAGATTCCCTCTGTACTGCAACGTGCCTGCCAGCCCGTGAATACCACGCTGTATATAGGCAAGGGCAAGAAAGACAAGATTAGCAAAGGTGACATAGTAGGCTTCCTGTGCAAGAAAGGTGGTTTGAAAAACAGCGAGATAGGGCGCATTGACGTTAAAGACCGATACGCTTACGTTGCCGTGCCTCGTGAAAAGACCAACCTTGTGTTGCGGCAGATTCATGGCGAAAAGATAAAAGGAATACGTACAATAATTGAGCCTGTCAGATGACAAAAAGTAAGTATTTGGGCTTAAAATATAAATTATTGCGCAATAGTTTGCCCATATTAAATAAAAAGTGTAATTTCGCAGCGGCTTGAAAGATACGTTTTTAGCGTATAGCCATATAACAGATATAATCAATTAATAAATAAAAATCATTCAAGAAGTACAACTTTAATGCTGGCCCATCAATCCTTCCTCGTGAGGTTATTGAGAACACAGCTAAGCAGATTTTGGATTTCAATGGTAGTGGACTTTCTCTTATGGAGATTAGCCATCGTGCAAAGGACTTCCAGCCAGTTGTTGACGAGAGCGTGGCTCTTATCAAGGAACTGCTGAACATTCCAGAGGGTTACTCCGTACTCTTCCTCGGTGGTGGTGCTTCGCTACAGTTCTGCATGGTACCTTTCAACCTCTTGAAGAAGAAGGCAGCTTACCTGAACACAGGTACTTGGGCAAACAAGGCTGAGAAAGAAGCAAAGCTTTTCGGCGATGTTGTTGAAGTAGCTTCTTCTAAAGATGATAACTATACGTTTATTCCTAAGGACTGGACTTGTCCTACCGATGTTGACTACTTGCATATCACAACCAACAATACTATCTATGGTACTGAAATTCGTAAGGACTTAGACGTGCCAGTACGTTTGGTTGCTGATATGAGTTCTGATATCTTCTCACGTCCTGTTGACGTAAGCAAGTACGACCTTATCTATGCCGGTGCGCAGAAGAACCTTGCTATGGCAGGTGTTACTGTCGTTATCGTTAAGGACGACGTTCTTGGCAAGGCTCCTCGTGAGATTCCTACCATGCTCGACTATCGCACCCATGTTGATAAGGGCTCAATGTTTAATACTCCTCCAGTTGTTCCTATCTACTCAGCACTTGAAAACC
>CAZPNJ010000098.1:0-7196 GCA_964587765.1 uncultured Prevotella sp. | reverse complement strand
GCCTGGTTAATGTTTTGCTGATATTCCTCGTAGCTCTGCTTGTTTATGCAGGGCGCATCGCAGTTGTGAATGTGATATTCAAGGCATGGCTTGTATTTGCCTTCGTCAACAGACTCTTTTGTCAGCGGCAGGCGGCACGTGCGGGGCTTGTATAGCTTTTTTATAAGCTCAAGCAACTGATACATGGTACTAATTTGGCTGTAGGGACCATAATAGTAGCCTGTTCGCTTGTTTATGTGTCGTGTGTTGATTATCCTTGGGAAAGGCTCTTTGGTTATGCAGATGCTGGGATATGTTTTACCGTCTTTCAGTAAAACGTTGTAACGAGGGTTGTATTTCTTTATTAAGGAGTTCTCAAGGAGTAGGGCGTCTCCCTCGGTGTTGACTACGGTGTAGCTTATATCTCTAATCTTTGAAACGAGAATCTTGGTCTTAAATCTATCAACTTCTTTATGGAAATATGACGATACGCGACTTTTCAATCGCTTAGCCTTACCTACATATATTATGGTGTGGTTCTCGTCATAGAATTGATAGCTTCCGGGCTTCTCCGGCATACTCAAAACTATGTTCTTCAGTCTGGCGAGCAGTTCCTCGCTTTCTTGTTTGTTCATACGCCCTAATCCTTTTATTTATAAGTGTTTCCCGTTTTCCATGTTTCATGTGAAACGTTAAGCGGGAGAGTGTAACTCCCCCGCTATCACGGTCTTATACTTTCAGTATTGAAGTGATTTCTAAGTCGTCGTCAAAGGCTTCTCTTCCCTTGAGGTTTTCGTTCACGAGCTCTATCAAGAAGTTTGCGTAAACTTTCTTTGGGTTGAACTTCTTAACCAAATCGTGAGCCGCTTTCATGGTCCCGCCTGTAGCGAGCAGGTCATCGTGCAGAAGCACTACGTCGTTCTCGTCTATTGCGTCTTTATGAATTTCGATGGTGTCAATGCCATATTCCTTAGCGTAGCTCTCTTGAACGGTCTCGCAAGGCAACTTACCCGGTTTGCGGCAAAGTACTATGCCTGCACCCAGTTTTAGTGCAAGGGCAGACGACATTACGAAACCACGGCTTTCGATACCAACAATCTTTGTAATGCCTTTATCCTTGTAAAGCTCATAAAGTTCGTTAGTCAGCTCTTTCAAACATTCGGGGTTCTTGAATAGGGTAGTGACGTCTCTGAAGTTGACTCCCTTAATTGGCCAATCTGGAATTGTTCTCAGGTTGTCCAGTAATAACTTGTTGTTCATACTCAATTACTTATATATGTTATCTTTATTCTTTTGTTTCACGTGTAACATAACAAGGTCCGCTATTTGCTTACCTTCCCATCAGCACAAGCATAACGTTTATATCGCTTGGCGAAACGCCAGGAATTCTACTTGCTTGTGAAAGTGTGTCTGGGTCGATACGCTGAAGTTTCTGCCTGGCTTCAGTTGAAATCTCTTTTATTTCATTATATTTGAACTTGCCTTTTATGTTGATATCTTCAAGACGGTGCATTTTCTCTGCTTCCAGTCTTTCCCTGTCGATGTAACCTTTATATTTAATCCCGATTTCAACGGCTTCAAATACTTCGTCGCGGCGCTCTTCAAACTTATTATATATTTCGGTCAGTCGTGGCGAAATATCCATAAGTTTGTTTATCGTTATCTGCGGACGGCCTAACAGATCTTTCAGTTTGCAACCATCGCGAAGTGAAGTAGTGCCCATTGATTCCAACCAAGAGTTGATTTCTTTTGGTTTCACCGAGATATTGTAGCAAGCGTCTTTTACTTCTTCAATCATCTCTTTCTTCTTCAGCCAATGGTTAAGACGCTCGGTTGATGCAAGTCCTAATTGGGCAGATTTCTCCGTAAGTCGTGCATCGGCATCGTCTTGTCTGAGCAGTATTCTGTATTCAGCTCTTGACGTAAACATTCTGTAAGGCTCATCTACGCCTTTAGTTGTTAAATCATCGATGAGTACGCCTATATAGCTTTCATCACGCTTCATTACGAATGGTTTGCCGCCACCGCATTTAATAGCAGCGTTGATGCCAGCTACCAGTCCTTGACCTGCCGCCTCTTCGTAGCCGGTAGTACCGTTTACCTGTCCTGCAAGGAACAAATTCTCTATTTTCTTCGATTCCAACGAGTGTTTTAGCTCTGTCGGGTCAAAATAGTCGTACTCTATAGCGTAGCCTGGACGGTAAATCCTTGCGTTCTCAAGTCCGGGTATGTGGTGAATTGCTTCCAGCTGAATTTCCATTGGCATACTGGAAGAAAATCCGTTCAGATACATCTCGTTTGTTTCTGTTCCCTCAGGTTCAAGAAACAGTGGGTGATGGTCTTTGTCTGCAAAGGTTACGAGTTTTGTTTCTATTGACGGGCAGTATCTTGGACCTGTACTCTGAATTTGTCCGTTAAATAGGGGAGAGTCGGCAAGTCCGCTTCTGAGAATTGCGTGAACCTCCTCGTTGGTGTTGGTTGTCCAACAGGGCAATTGTGGCAGCACTTTATGCTCGCCCATAAACGAGAATTGGTGGAAATCGCTTTCGCCCGGCTGCACCTCCATTTTGCTGAAGTCAACTGAGCGTTTGTCTATTCTCACTGGTGTGCCAGTCTTCATACGGGAGAACGTAACTCCGTGGGCAGCAATACTTTCCGTGAGGTTTGTCACGGCAGGTTCGGCAGTTCTTCCTCCCGGATATTTGTGTCTGCCCACGTGCATAAGTCCATTCAGGAACGTTCCTGCCGTAAGTATAATGCTCTTAGCTCTCATTTCTACGCCCCAGATGGTTTTTACGCCTACTGCGCAACCATTCTCAACAATCAGTTCCTCTACTTGGTCTTGCCAGATGTCGAGGTTCGTCGTGTTGTCAAGCTCTTTGCGCCATTGCCAGATGAATTTTCCTCTGTCACATTGTGCTCTTGGGCTCCACACCGCAGGACCTTTGCCCCTGTTCAGCATACGGAATTGTATGGCGGTAGCATCGGTCACCAGACCCATTCTGCCGCCGAGGGCGTCAATTTCTCTAACTATTTGTCCTTTGGCAATGCCACCTACGGCGGGGTTACAGCTCATTTGTGCTATCTTATTCATGTCCATAGTAATAAGACACGTCTTAGCACCCATGGTTGCTGCAGCGGCGGCAGCCTCGCACCCCGCATGCCCGCCACCGATAACGATGACATCGAAGTTAAATTTCATTCTTTAGTATCTCCTTTTTGATTAAAACAACTTAGCGTTTTGATTTGCAATAGTTTTCTCTAAGTTGGTGCAAAAGTAACCAATATTTTTGATTTTTATGGTAAAGAGTTTGATTTATCACAATAAAATATTATTTTTGCAACCTAAAAAGGTTGTTTTTCATACCTAATAGTAGGTATTTTACTGCCTCTTTTTGGACTTATACATAATAGCCGAAAAGCAAATTACTTATGGCAAATCGCAATTAATTAATTATTTAAATACTTAAACTTCAATCATTTATGTGGTTATTAAATTCACCTATCGGTAGGAAAGTGATAATGTCTTTAACAGGCGTTTCGCTTATCCTCTTTCTGACATTCCACTTATGTATGAATGTTGTAGCATTGTTTTCAGGAGAAGCTTACAACGCAGTTTGTGCTTTCTTGGGTAGCAATTGGTATGCTGTTGCTGGCACTATAGCCTTGGCAGCCTTGGCAATGTTGCACATTGTTTACGCATTCATCTTGACTGCTCAGAACCGTCGCGCTCGCGGTACAGAGCGTTATGCTGTTACTGCTCGTCCTGCTAAGGTAAGTTGGGCATCACAGAACATGCTTGTTCTTGGTCTCATCATTGCTCTTGGTTGGTTACTTCACCTTCACAACTTTTGGAGAAACATGATGTTTGCCGAGTTGGCAGGTATTGAGGGACTTGCTTGTTCTCCAACTGACGGTTTCGGCTGGATTAAGCTTACCTTCTCTAATCCTGTTTATGTAGCACTCTACATTGTTTGGTTCTGCGCTATCTGGTTCCACCTCTCACATGGATTTTGGAGCGCTATGCAGACACTCGGTGTCAACGGTAAGATTTGGTTTAAGCGTTGGCAGGTTATCGGTTTGGTATATACCACTCTGCTTATGCTTGGCTATTTGGTAGTAGTATTGGCTTTCGCCTTCGGTTGCGCACCAAGCCTTTGCTGCAAATAAATCAATTATTTAAAACATATTGAAATATGTCACAGATAGATTCAAGAATTCCAGAAGGCCCATTGGCCGAGAAATGGACAAATTATAAAGCTCATCAGAAGCTTGTTAACCCTGCAAACAAGCGTAAGCTCGACATTATCGTAGTCGGCACAGGTTTGGCTGGTGCAAGTGCAGCCGCTTCACTTGGCGAGATGGGTTTCCGTGTATATAATTTCTGCATTCAGGACTCTCCACGTCGTGCTCACTCTATCGCAGCTCAGGGTGGTATCAATGCAGCCAAAAACTATCAGAACGACGGTGACGCTACTTACCGTTTGTTCTACGATACTATCAAAGGTGGTGACTACCGTGCTCGCGAGGCTAACGTTTATCGTTTGGCTGAGGTCAGCGCAAACATCATCGACCAGTGCGTGGCTGAGGGCGTACCTTTCGCACGTGAATATGGTGGTATGTTGGCTAACCGTTCATTCGGTGGTGCTCAGGTAAGTCGTACCTTCTATGCAAAGGGTCAGACCGGTCAGCAACTTCTTCTCGGTGCTTACTCAGCACTCAGCAAGGAGGTTCACAACGGCACTGTTAAACTCTTCACCCGCTACGAGATGGAAGACCTCGTTATCATTGACGGTCGCGCTCGTGGTATCATTGCTAAAAACCTTGTAACAGGCAAGCTCGAGCGCTTCGCTGCTCACGCTGTTTGCTTGGCTACAGGTGGTTATGGCAACACTTACTTCCTTTCAACCAACGCTATGGGTTGCAACTGCTCAGCAGCTATCGCAGCTTATCGCCATGGTGCTTACTTCGCAAATCCTTGCTATGTTCAGATTCACCCAACATGTATTCCTGTTCACGGCGACAAGCAGTCTAAGCTTACACTTATGTCTGAGTCACTGCGTAACGACGGCCGCATTTGGGTTCCAAAGAACATTGAGGACGCTAAGAAATTGCAGCGTGGCGAGATAAAGGGCTCAGACATTGACGAGGCTGACCGCGACTATTACTTGGAGCGTCGTTACCCAGCATTTGGTAACCTTGTTCCTCGTGACGTTGCCAGCCGTGCGGCTAAGGAACGTTGCGACAAGGGCTTCGGTGTAAACAACACTGGTCTTGCCGTATTCCTCGACTTCTCTGAGGCTATCGGCCGCCTTGGCATCGACATCGTACGCCAGCGTTACGGCAACCTCTTCGACATGTATGAGGAGATTACCGACGTCAACCCAGGACAAAAGGTTCGCGAGAAGGACGGCATAGCTTACTACAACCCAATGATGATTTATCCAGCTATCCACTACACGATGGGTGGTCTTTGGGTTGACTACGAGCTTTCTACCAACATCACGGGTCTCTTCGCCCTTGGTGAGTGTAACTTCTCTGACCACGGCGCAAACCGTCTTGGCGCTTCCGCTCTTATGCAGGGCTTGGCTGACGGTTATTTCGTTATACCTTATACAATGCAGAACTATCTGAGCGATCAGATCACCGTTCCACGCTTCTCAACCGACCTGCCTGAATTTGATGAGGCAGAAAAGCGCGTGCAGGCTGACATCGACAAACTCATGGCCGTTCAGGGCGATGAGAGCGTTGACTCAATCCACAAGCGCCTCGGCAACATCATGTGGGAACACGTTGGTATGGCTCGCACTAAGGAAGGACTTGAAGAGGGCATCAAGAAAATTGAGGAACTACGCCAAGAGTTCTGGAAGCACGTGCGCATTCCTGGCACTACCGAGGGCTTGAACGTAGAGCTCGACAAGGCTATCCACCTGCGCGACTTCTTCACCATGGGCAAACTTATCGCTTACGACGCACTTGAGCGTAACGAGAGTTGCGGTGGCCACTTCCGTGAGGAGAGCCAAACTGAAGACGGCGAGGCAAAGCGTGATGACGCTAACTACATGTATGTAGCTTGCTGGAAGTATCAGGGCGAGGACAAGGCTCCTGAACTCTTCAAGGAAGATCTCGACTATAAGTTTATCGAAGTAAAAGTACGCAACTATAAGGTATAAGGACATTATGGAAAAGAATATAAGTTTCACACTGAAATATTGGAAGCAAAATGGTCCTCAAGACAAAGGACATTTTGAGACGAAAGAGATGAAAGACATCCCTACCGACACCTCATTCCTTGAGATGCTCGATATCCTCAACGAACAGCTTATTGAGGAAGGAAAAGAACCATTCGTCTTCGATCACGACTGCCGCGAAGGCATCTGTGGTATGTGCTCACTCTATGTAAACGGCCACCCACATGGCCCAAACACCGGCGCCACCACTTGTCAGCTCTACATGCGCAAGTTCAATGATGGCGACGTAATCACCGTTGAGCCATGGCGTTCAGCCGCTTTCCCCGTTATCAAGGACTGCATGGTTGACCGTGGCGCCTTCGATAAGATCATTCAGGCAGGTGGTTACATCAGCGTGCGCACAGGTCAGGCACAGGATGCTAACGCTATCCTCATACCAAAGGAGGACGCTGACGAGGCTATGGATTGCGCTACCTGTATCGGTTGCGGCGCTTGCGTAGCAGCTTGTAAGAACGGTTCCGCGATGCTCTTCGTCAGCTCAAAGGTTAGCCAGTTGGCACTTCTGCCACAGGGTCGCCCAGAGGCTGCAAAGCGTGCTAAGGCAATGATCGCTAAGATGGAAGAACTCGGCTTCGGTAACTGCACCAACACTCGCGCTTGCGAGGCTGAGTGCCCAAAGAACGAGTCTATAGCTAACATCGCTCGCCTTAACCGTGAGTTCATCAAGGCTAAGCTTGCCGACTAATCGATTACCCTTAATACGAGGCGTTTAATTCCCCGTTAGGGCTCTTTATATAAGGAGATGTGTCAAAACCTATGTTATGGCACATCTCCTTTTTGTATGTATATTTCATTCTAAAGGTGTCTTTTTATGAGCAGTTTTTTATTGAAAAACCGCCCCAAACCGTAACCCCTAATACAAGCTTAGCGTGATATCGGATACACGCTGACCTTGATATCGGATAGACACACACCTTGATATCGGATACACGCATAGACTGATATGCATATCAGTCTCATGGCTTA
>CAZPNJ010000097.1:0-7230 GCA_964587765.1 uncultured Prevotella sp. | reverse complement strand
AGAGAAATAATTCCCCCAGTTGACAGAAATAATTCTCTCAGCTGAGAGAATTTTTGCTCTCTACTGAAAGAAACGAAAAATTAGCCTTAAACGATTCTTCAACTCGCTGCAAATGAATGATTTATAAAGGTGACTGAAAACGGGTGTCAGCCACTGCAAAAACACGGCTTTTTTAGGGGTGTTTTTCTACTTACTGAAAAGGGGGTGATTAAACAGCGATTAATCAGTGATTAAACAGGCATAAAAAAAGATAGCCGAAGCTATCTTATTTGTAGAAGTTTATGTGTTTGCAGAGACAGCCGCCACTTTGGGTGCTCTTGGCAATAGGCAACCGTCAGCGCCTCAATCGCACGATTGCGCTCCGCATCGCCTACGTCGCACGGCTGCAACGAGTAAACTCGGGCGTTGATGTTGGCGTAGCGACTCATGTCGTTAGTGCCGTCGAAGACCACTTTCAGCTCGTCAATGCGCTGAATGTGCGGTTCGCCGCCACGGCAGTACTCAAACTTTGGCGAACAGGTTATCCAGTCAACGTCACAGCCATCGGCTAATGGTCGCGTGCCGTTAGTCTCAATCTGAATTCCCTTGCCTATAGAGTGGAGCAACTGTGTGAGGCGCGCGTTCAGTTGCAGTGTGGGCTCGCCGCCCGTTATCACTACGTGGCGCCCTGGGTTTCGGGCTGTCGCCTCGGCTATCTCTTCCTCACTCATTTCGGTGAATGCCTCGTGCTGTGTGTCGCAAAAGGGGCATTTCAAGTTGCAGCCGCTAAGTCGTATGAATGTAGATGCCACTCCCGTGAAGTAGCCTTCGCCCTGCAAACTATAGAAAATCTCGTTAACCTTCATTGTCAATTCTCAATTGTCCATTACCGAAACGGTGCATTTGCGCGTTTCGTCTATGCGGCACTCTGCCAGTCGGCAGTTGTATGGCGCGAGTAGCTTTGGCGCAATCTCTTTGACCATATACATGGCAATGTTTTCGGCGGTGGGGTTAAACGGCACTATCACCATGCTCTCGCGGCTAAGCTCCATAAGCGTGCTGAGGTAGGGGTCTTTCTCCCACATCAGGAACTTATGGTCGAAGTTGTCTTCCAGCCATTGGCAAAGCACCTTCTTGATTATACTGAAATCCATTACGCGCCCCACCTCGTCGAGCTGCTCGCCCTCTATTACGAAGTGAAAGCGATAGTTGTGGCCGTGCAGAAACTTGCACTTGCTTTCGTGCCCTACCACGCGATGGCCGCAACTGATGTCGTGATAACGTTCTACTCTTATCTTCATAATCTTTTCCGCTTGTGATTAGTTATATTGGCTGCAAAGGTACAAAATAGCTTGTAACGACACAAGAAAACCTCAGTCAGTGGCTAAAACTTGAGCTTCAGGTTTATTGTTGCCGTGTATTGCTTGCCGCCCTTCTGGTAAACAAGTACTGGACTTACGCTGTAGGTGCTGCCCTTAGCGGTTTTGCCAGGATAGTGACCGTAAACGAGCTTGAACTCGCCTGGGAAATACTGTATATAGATTGGGTCGCCGTTGTACCACGAACCCTTGTAGCCGGTAGAGGTGACATAGAAACCATCGTTGGCTGAATAAGCGTAGCTGATAGTGCCGTTTGGCTGCTTCAGTGCAAAGGTTACCTTTCCTTCAGTGAGCGAACCCGTGCCGGAAACTGCCTTTGTTGCAGCCGCCAGTTCAGTTGAAGTCATACCAAACGCTTTGCATATTTTTGCCAAGTCGCCTGTGTTGGCAAGGTTAATGGTGCCTTGTTCGTAGGCGCTTAGTGTGTGGTCGCACGTCAGGGTGTGAGCCATCTCAATGCTTTGCAGACTTGCCGTGGTGTCAACGGTGAAGTAAGCTGTCATATCGGTGCCGCTAACCTTAATCTGGTAAGGCCATTGGTCATCGTCCGTCATATCGTCGTCCCATGGTTGCTGTCTGTAATTCTTTGGTGCGCCTTGCACTACTATCCACAATCGCTCAAGGTTGGCTGGCGCAGCGAATGAGTAACTGTCAGCGCCTACGGTAAACTCGTGCATCGGTCCGTAAACGCGACTGCCGTCAGCCTTTAGCCCAACATAGCCGCAAGCCCAGCCTTCGCTGCCACTGCCTATATTATTATAATGTGTAGTGGTGGCAATGGTTTTGCCGTCGGCGTTTATTACGTTGCCTTTGTCGCCTGCGGCAAGATTAGAACCGGCTGCAAGTCCACGAAAGTGAACTGTTACCTGTGTGCCCTGTTCGGGAACAACCAGCGGAATTGCGTTAAAGCCCGTCGAGCCGGGACAGTTGGCAAAACTAATCTGATAATATCCGTTGTCGGCGGCAAGCATTTCGGTGGTGTAGCGGTCGTATTGATTGCTAACGTACTGGCGCACATCGTTGAAATCGAACGTTACGGCACGCTGAGCGTAATTGAACAATACGGCTTTCAGAGAGTCGTAATCGTTGTTGCAGAACAGTCGCATATAGGCATCTATAGCACCTTCTGGATAGACCGACTCGTTCAAGACGCGCCCAAGGGCGGTAGGGCCGTTAAGATCCTTCCACAGGAATTGCAGCCAGTAAGAAGCGTAACGCTGCCACTCGTGCTCGAAGTGTCGGTGATGGTGCTTCATCCAAGTATCCATCTGATATGTCGTAATTGCTTCTTGCTTGTAGCTTTGAAAGCCTTGCCACTGGGCGCACTGCTCCCAAAAGCCGTTGCCACCGTTAGAACCGTTTAGCCCATAGCGGAAGCCCGATTTGTAGTCGTTTGCCTTGCCTTTTAGCAGATTGTCGCAATAAGTTTGGTATTGAAAGCTATGCCCAATCTCATGAGCTATGGTGTGGCCCACTGGCTTACATGTGCTGGGGTTTATCCAAAGGGCACCTATGGTGTTGTCGTAGCCTGAGCCCGTGGCGAGCCACTCGGTCTGATACTGAATGTATATCTCCATCTTGTAGCGGTCAAGGTATGACTTGCCTTTGCCCGTTTCTACCATGTGAAGCGAGTCAATGTTCATGGCGTAAAACTCTTCTGCCTTGGCAAGCAGGTTGTCAATGTCCACGCGAAGGGCAGACGGCACCGTATCGGCGTTAGGGTTAGGACCGAAGCCGGGAGCTCTGAGCCGAGCGCCACCACGACCATTTGCTGTCAGAGCGGAGCATGGCTGCCGCACCGCCCTCAAAGCCTTCGTTGCTTGCCGATGGCAGATAAAACTTGTCGTAGTTTGGTATGTCGGCAGGGTTCATAATCTTTACGCCGTCGCTGCGAAATACTATGCTGTCAACACGTTCAAGTGGAACTTTAGGTGTGGTAGTGGAATTGTTTAGTCTGATTAGTTGCATTACCATGCTGTCGTGAACTACTTCCTTTTGGTCGGTGGTAGTAAACGACAGGTTGTTGATGTCGTTGAACGAATATTTCTGAACCAAACGGCCGTTCAGTGCGTAAACGAGTACGCTGTCGGTGGGTGCCTTTGCCTCTGTCGTGAGTGGGGCAAAGAGCAGCGCCAGTGAAAGTATGCGGTAGAAGAGGTGTTTCATTTCTTGATAAGTTTATATGAAAGATTGTTTATGCATACTATGTAAATGCCCTCGTCAAGAGTGGATAGCGACAGTTGGAAGTGTTCGCCCTTGCCGATGCGCTTGCTTGTAACCGTCTTGCCGTCGGCGGTGTGTATGCTGACGGTGGTAGTCTTCGTTGCGGGAATGGTCAGGCACTCGCCGTCGTAGCTGAACGCCTTGTCAGTAGTCGTGCCAAACTCTATGCTGGTTGGGTTGTCGTTTTCGTAGGTTATCTTTTTAATGTCAGCCGTGGCGTAGGTGGCTGTTGCGTTGTCGTAGGTTATGGTTACGCCCTCGTTGCCAAAGGTTACCACAGGTTGTTTCAAAAGGGTATAGACGTTTTGCCCTCCGTCGGCGGTCCAAACGACCATAAAGATGCGCCCCGTTGCAAAAAGGTTAGCGTTGGCAAGTGCCAGCAGAAGCGTTAATAGTAAAGCCTTCTTCATTATTGTTTTTATTAGTTGTTACTGATGTATGGGCAAAGTTAAGCAATAAAAAACTGAAAAAAGAACGGAATATGCTATTTTTGTACTACTTTTGCACACTGATGTTACCGCGCATATACATAAAGAAGTTAGACGTTTTCATAGCGCGCCAGTTTGGACTGCTGTTTGTAGGAACATTCTTCATTTGTCAGTTTGTGCTGATGATGCAGTTCCTGTGGAAGTACATTGACGACCTTGTAGGTAAGGGCTTGTCAATGGAAGTTCTCGCACAGTTCTTTTGGTATATGAGCCTGATGCTTGTGCCACAGGCTTTGCCGCTTGCCATACTTCTGTCATCGCTTATAACGTTTGGTAATCTTGGCGAGAGCAGCGAACTGACGGCTATTCGTGCTGCCGGCGTTTCGCTGATGCAGACTTTTCGCTCGCTGATAGTTATAAGCATTCTTATAACCTTTGGCTCGTTCTATTTTCAGAATAACGTAGGTCCTGCCGCCAACATGAAGATGGCGCAACTGCTCATAAGTATGCGCCAGAAGAGCCCTGAACTGGAAATTCCTGAGGGCGAATTCTACGACGGCATACCTAACAGCAATATATACGTGCAGAAGAAAGACCTGAAGACGGGCAAGTTGTATGGCGTAATGATATACCGCATGACGGGCAGTTACGAAGACCAAGCCATAATACTTGCTGACTCTGGTATGCTGCAATCGACCGCTGATAAAAAGCACTTGCTGCTTAGTTTGTGGAGCGGCGAATGGTTTGAAAACATGAAGAGCCAGGAACTGTCGGCAAGCGCTGCGGTGCCTTATCGCCGTGAGACGTTCTCGATGAAGCGCATAGTGCTTGACTTTGACGGCGACTTCAACATGACTGATGCCTCGTCATTGTCAAACAATGCTCGTGGAAAGAGTCTGCATCAACTGACCAACGACATAGACTCGCTCAACGAGGTGTACGACAGTATAGGACGTTCGTTCTACGACAGTTTCATTCACATGACGACGTGGGGCGTTAAACTGAGCGACAAGGACAAGACTCGTGCTGAGAAGCTGGCTCAGACGGATAAATATAATATAGACTCGGTGTTTGCCCGTATGTCGGCTGATGAGAAGCGCTCAGTCATAAACAGCGCTATGAACCGCACACGACAGGAACTTAACGAAGTGAACTTCCGTGGCATGGTAACCTCTGACGGCGATAAACTGATACGCCAACACAAGATTGAGGCGATAGGCAAGTTCACTTTGGCGCTGACCTGTCTGATATTCTTCTTCATAGGAGCGCCGTTGGGTGCTATTATTAGAAAAGGCGGACTTGGTGTGCCGGTTATTATCTCGGTGCTGGTGTTCATACTTTATTATATGCTCGACAACACGGGCTATCGTATGGCGCGTGGCGGTATGTGGACGATAGCTTTCGGTAAGGGATTGGCGCCAGCCGTGTTGATACCGCTGGCATATTACGTCACACGCCAGGCGATAAACGACTCAATGGTATTCAATATGGACGTTTGGCGCGAGGCTATAACCAAACTGCTGGGATTGCGACTGAAACGCCATATTGTCGGTAAAGAAGTTATAATAACCGACCCAAGTTATGAGGCTGACGCACTGAAGTTGCGTGAGATTAGTAAGAAAGTTGACCGATATTCGGCTCGTCGCAGCCTGAAACATGCGCCAAACTTCGTAAAGGTATTCTTCAAATACTATCCAGACCACCGCATTGAAGAGATTAGCGCAGAGCTGGAGGCTGTTATTGAAGACCTTGGCAACACCAAAGACCACGTAATACTTACGGCACTGAACCGTTACCCGATACTGGCGGTAAAGGCTCACACTCGCCCGTTTGAGCGCCGATGGATGAACACTGTGGCTGGAGTAATACTGCCAGTGGGAGTGTTCCTGTATTGTCGTATGTGGCGCTTCCGCCTGAGACTGTATCGTGACCTCAGACAGATAAAGAGTACAAACGAAAGAATCATAGATAGAATAAAGGAGATAAAAGATGGACCAGTTCAAACTAAGTAATATTGAAGAGGCAATAGAAGACTTCAAGCAGGGAAAGTTTGTCATCGTGGTTGATGACGAAGACCGTGAGAATGAAGGTGACCTTATCATTGCCGCTGAAAAGATAACCGAGGAGAAAGTAAACTTCATGTTGAAGAATGCGCGTGGCGTGCTATGCGCACCTATTACTCTTTCTCGTTGTGAAGAACTTGATTTGCCCCATCAGGTAAATGAAAACACCAGTATGTTGGGCACTCCTTTTACAATTACGATAGACAAACTTGAGGGTTGCACAACGGGTGTGTCGGCTCACGACCGTGCGCAAACCATATTAGCGCTGGCTGACCCTAAGTCAACGCCGCAGACGTTTGGCCGTCCCGGACACATTAACCCATTATACGCTCAAGACCATGGCGTGCTGCGCCGTTCGGGTCACACCGAGGCTGCCGTTGACCTGTGCAAACTGGCTGGACTGTATCCCGCCGGTGCGCTTATGGAGATTATGAGCGAAGACGGCACAATGGCTCGTTTGCCAGAACTGCAAGAGAAGGCTAAGGAGTGGGGCATGAAGATAATCTCAATACGTGACCTTATAGCTTATCGCCTGAAAAAGGAATCTATAATAGAAGTGGGCGAGGAAGTGCACATGCCAACAGAGTTTGGCGACTTTCACCTTATACCTTTCCGCCAGCAAAGCAACGGACTGGAGCATATGGCGCTAGTGAAGGGTACGTGGAAAGAAGACGAGCCGATACTTGTGCGTGTTCACTCGTCGTGCGCCACAGGCGATATACTTGGCAGCAAGCGTTGCGACTGCGGCGAGCAGCTGCATAAGTCTATGCGCATGATTGATGAGGCTGGCAAGGGTGTAATCATTTATATGCAACAGGAAGGTCGCGGCATTGGACTGATGAATAAGATTGCCGCCTACAAACTTCAGGAAGAAGGCTACGACACGGTTGACGCTAACGTTCACCTCGGTTTTAAACCAGATGAGCGCGACTATGGTTGCGGTGCTCAGATGTTGCGCCACTTAGGTGTTCACAAAATGCGTCTGCTTACAAACAATCCCGTAAAGCGCGTTGGTCTTGAGGCTTACGGCTTGGAGATTGTTGAGAACGTGCCGATAGAGATTACCCCAAACAAGTATAACGAGCGCTATTTGAAGTCTAAGCGCGACCGCATGGGCCACACCTTGCATCTTAAATAAGAGAAAAACTATCAAATTGT
>CAZPNJ010000096.1:0-7297 GCA_964587765.1 uncultured Prevotella sp. | reverse complement strand
CACTTGAACCGGTTTATCAGATCACCTGAACCGGTTCGTCAGCTCACCTAATGCGATTTACCGCATGAATTTGTCCTTTCATGTCGTTGAAACTATTGCAAAATACTTATAAATGAAAGAGAGAAGGTTGTTCACAACCTTCTCTCTTATTTTTATATCTTTTTCTCTTCTCTTATAATCTATTCTTGCTCTTCAGTGCCTTTGAGTATAATGCTGGTAGCGCCGATTGTGAAAAGCGTGTTGGGGTGGATGATGCGGCGCTCACGGTCGCCCAGTATCTCGTTGTCAACGAAAGTGCCGGTGTTGCTTGGACCGTCACGAAGAATGTATTTGTAGCCGCCACGCTTGTCTTTGCTGGCAGTGATGACGCAGTGGGTCATGTCGATGCTGGGGTCGTCAGTGTGGATAGGGCAGTTTATGTCAACGCCCTTCTGGTAACGACCTATTACGTTCTCGCCGAGGTGTAGGGTTATTTCTTGTTTGTAGTGAAACACGTTCTCGATGACTACGATAGAGCCACACGCTTCAAGCTGCTCCTCAGGTTCTTCCTCAACGGGCGCAGGGGTAGGGGCTTTGATTGTGTCGTAAGGTTTGAAGACGGGGCGCTTGTTCTTAACGGCAAACTTCTTGCCGCATGAAGAACAGGTGAAGACCAGCACTTTGCCGTCTTCGTATTGTGTCTCGTCGAAAGAAATAAGATTGTTGCACTTAGGGCATTTAATTGTTTTCATCTGCTTAATAGGGTATTAGTGAGGTGTTAAATCTTCAGCACCCAAGCCTGTGCAAACTCTGTTTTGTCGTTGAGCTTGTTTAGTGCGTTGTATGCTTCGCTCTGGCTTGCGTAAGTGCCATAGATAACCTTGCGTGAAGACTTGCCGTTATGTACGGCGGCACTTGTGTAGCCTTTAGCGTGAAGAGTGTTGACATAGTCGGCAGCGTTATGCTCGGTAACGTGACTTGCCAATACTATTGTATAATAATGTGTAGGCTGAGCTTTGGCTGTAGCCTTTTGTACGTTCTCTGCTTGTGTCTTAACGGGCGCTTCTTGCTGCTTAGCTGCCTGTGGCTGAACCTTCTTTACCGCAGATACATGTTGTTTTGGCTCACTGGCTTTAACAACCTTAATGCTTGGGCTGCCTGTGGTTATGTCTTTAGGCATTATTTCGGTCAGTCGGTTTGTGTCTATCATGCTTGTGGCAGTGGTGTGCTTTATGCTGCTGTCGTTAGATGGCGCTGGCATAAGGAACATTACCATAATAAGTATGCAGGCGGCAGCGACATTGCGCAATACCGTCATTGGTATCACAATGGCTTTAGGCATCAGGTCGCGGCGCTTTGCCTCAATTGAGCTAAGACCGTAATATTCGGGAGTGAGAAGTCCAGCCTCGCAAGGTTGGAAATCGTAAAGACCGTCTTCGGTGAGTGAGAGTGTGCCAATATCGTTAAACTCGTACGAGCCGTTCTGACGCAACTGCTCCTTAATGTTGGCAACATCGCTGTCTATGCGGCGCATAGCCTCAGGGTAACTGATGTCGTGAACGTCGATATAAGACTGGGCAAGCAACGAGTCGTTTAGATTGAGTTGAGGATTGAAGCCAATGGTGCGCATAGGTGGCAACATAAGAGAGTCGTCAACCGAAAAGCGTGCGTCGGCATGATGAGCCATAAAGCCACCTAAACCAGGCACTATGACACAATCGTTGCTGAGAAGCAGAACTTCAATATGTCTTTCTAATTCAATCAATTTAGTTGCGTATGAGTTTGTTTATAGGGTGTGTACTTACTCGTTACGTTTGCAAAGATAAGTTATTTTTTCTTTCTTTCAAAGATAAAGCGGCGATATTTTTTTGAAAGAATAGCTTGTCTTTTAGTGAAAGTAGCGGGTAATCGTTTATTTGCCAACCTCTTGCAGGCGGGCAATATATTTACCTAAAATATCGAACTCGATGTTTACGACAGAGCCTTTCTCGATATAATGAAAGTTTGTGTTGGCATCGGTGTAAGGGATAATAGCCACTTCAAAGGTGTTTTGCGTTGGGTTGCATACGGTAAGCGACACGCCATTGACCGTAACAGAGCCCTTGTCAACGGTGAAATAGCCGCGACGAGCCAACTCAGGACTTGCCTCATATTGGAATCTGTAATATGTAGAGCCGTCAGCGTCGCGCGTGTCAATGCAGGTGGCGGTAGTGTCAACATGTCCCTGCACGATATGACCGTCGAGACGGCCGTTCATCATCATAGAGCGTTCAACGTTTACCTTGTCGCCCACTTTCAGCAGTCCAAGGTTAGAGCGGTCGAGCGTCTCTTTCATTGCCGTTACGGTGTATTTGTCGCCGTCAATGTTTACCACCGTTAGGCACACGCCGTTATGCGCAATGCTTTGGTCTATCTTCAGCTCGCTGGTGAAAGGACACGTTAAAACTAAATCTATGTTTGATTGGCTCTTGTTTATGGCCACAACGGTAGCCATAGCTTCTACTATTCCTGAGAACATATATATAATAATGTGTAAGATTTAGGGAAAAGGGGTTGCCCGATGATGTGATGAAAACTCCGAGCTAATAAGATTTGAGCGCCTCTCGTCTTTGTAATCCACCGGCTTTACAGCTTAGTTCTTTCGAGTTTATGTGGCCCGCCATTGACAGAGATAAGCCTTCTCGGTTTAATTTTTTTATTGATGAGTATCCCGATCAAATCGCGACAACCACCTGTTTATATCGCAAATATAGGAAGAATATGGATATGCTCCAAGTGTTTTGCTCCTATTTGCTTGCTTTTTTAGTCTCTTTTAGCAATCTTATTTAGACAATGTACTGAGAAGAGATGCTTTGGTGGTTCTCCACGCGGCGTATCGTCTCAGCAAACATGTCTGCTACAGACAACTGCTTAACCTTAGCGCAGCGATGAGTGTAAGGTATTGAGTCGGTGAAGACAATCTCTTCAAGTGCCGAAGCGTCAACACGCTCGCTGGCAGGACCGCTCATCACGCAGTGGGAGGCACAGGCTCTGACACTCTTTGCACCGGCTTCCAACATAATGTCAGCAGCCTTAGTGATAGTGCCGGCAGTATCTAACATGTCGTCAATAATGACTACGTTCTTGTCTTTTACATCGCCAATAATCTGCATGGTTGCAACTACGTTGGCACGAGCACGTGTTTTGTTGCACAGTACCAATGGCACACCAAGATACTTAGCGTAGGTGTTAGCTCGCTTAGAACCGCCAACGTCAGGACTGGCGATAACGAGGTCTTTGAGTTTCAAACTCTGAAGGTAAGGCAGAATTACGCCAGAAGCGTAGAGGTGGTCAACAGGAACGTTGAAGAAACCCTGAATCTGGTCGGCATGCAAGTCCATCGTTATCAGACGATCTATGCCAGCCACGCTCAGCAGGTCGGCTACCAACTTGGCGCCAATGCTGACTCTTGGCTTGTCTTTACGGTCTTGACGAGCCCAACCAAAATAAGGTATTACTGCGATGATGTGTCTTGCTGACGCACGCTTGGCTGCATCAACCATCAACAACAGCTCCATAAGGTTGTCTGAATTAGGGAATGTGCTTTGTACGAGGAATACGTCACGTCCACGGATAGACTCTTCGTATGAAACGGCAAATTCTCCGTCAGAGAATTTTGTTACAACTAAGTTACCTAATGGTACTCCTAAACTGGCGCAGATTTTCTCTGCAAGGTATCTGGTTTTTGTTCCAGAGAATACCAAAAAAGAGTTGTTCTCACTCATTTCTTAATAGTATCTAATTAGAGTTTATAAGATTCTTATCTTTTGACCTCTTTCACGAGTCGCTCAAAGTGATTGAGCAGCATGGTGAAGTCTCTTTGGTTGTGAATGTTGAACTTGCTCCAAAGGTCATCACAAATCACAACTCCACCAAATCCGAGGTCTCTTACGGCTGAGATATTGTCGGCGTTGACGCCTCCGTAAGCATACACATGCTTGTCTATAAGTCCAGCCTTGGCAGCCTGTTCGAGTTGGCTTTGACTGAAAGCCTCACTGCCGTCTTGGGTGGCGAAGGTATTGCCCAACAATACATACTGGCATTTCTTTTTCATCTGCTTCAATAACGTGAAGTCGGTACAAGTGCGACTATATTTGCCCTTGTAGCCATTAGGAACTTCTTCCGTCATGTCATCAATGTGAATACCACCCAAACCATATTCTTCTTTAAGATAATAATGCTCGTGAACGATTATTCTCTTGTAATAATCATCTGATAAAAGTGACAGTAACCTCTCTGAATATAGGGGCTCTGCTTCTGGTTTGTGTATGTGAAGAAAGTCCAATCCAATGTCGAAGATGGCTTGAATAATCTTGTCCTCTTCGATAAAGAAATTGGGCTGTGTCATTATAGCGAGCTTCATTATCTCTTCCTTACTTTAGTTGCAAAAGTATGAAATTTCTATTAAACGGGCAATGAATGTGGAATAAAAAAATTATCTTTGCCAATAATTAGGAAATGTATATGTAATGACACAAGAAAATGTTATATTACAACCGCCTTTCTTTGAAAAGGTTAAAAAAGCCATGTATATAGTGGAAGAAAGACGTCTGAGAGGTAACTTGGAAAAAATAGCGAAGGTGGCAGCCGAAGCTGACGTAGAGATTATTCTTGCGTTTAAGGCTTTTGCGCTTTGGAAGACGTTTCCTTTGTTCCTCCGTTATATCAATGCCACCACAGCCAGCTCGTTGTATGAGGCTCGACTTGGCTTTGAAGAGTTTGGCTCGCCTGTTCACACGTTTTGCCCAGCTTACACCGATGACAATATTGAGACGATAGCTCGCTGTTCTTCTCACATGGTTATGAACAGTCTTACGCAGTATGAGCGATTTGCGGCAAGGGCAAAGGCTATAAATAATAATGTAAGCATAGGACTTAGAGTAAATCCCGAATATTCAGAAGTTGGCACTGACCTTTACAATCCTTGTGCCGATGGCTCTCGTTTGGGTATTACCGCCGATAAACTGCCTGCTGAGTTGCCACCGCTGGTAGAAGGCTTTCATGTGCATTGCCACTGCGAAAGCGGCTCTGACGTGCTGGAGCGTACGCTGGCGCATATTGAGCAGAAGTTCTCCGGTTGGTTCAAACAACTGAAGTGGCTAAATCTTGGTGGTGGTCATCTTATTACCCGTAAAGATTACGATACAGAGTTGTTGGTAAAACTCATGAAGGGGCTCCACCAACGATATCCATGGCTGAAGATAATTCTTGAACCGGGCAGTGCTTTTGCTTGGCAAACAGGTCCGTTAGTGGCGCAGGTGGTTGATTTGATTGAAGAAAAAGGTATAAAGACCGCTCTGCTTAATGTCAGTTTCACTTGCCACATGCCCGACTGTCTGGAAATGCCATACAAGCCTGAAGTGCGTGGCGCTGTAACCGTTGACGACAGTTGTGCGTCAGAACCGATGACCTACCGTCTTGGTGGCAATAGCTGTTTGGCTGGTGACTTTATGGGCTCGTGGCGGTTTGACCACGAATTGCAGATAGGTGAAAACATAATCTTTGAAGATATGATTCACTATACCACCGTAAAGACTTGTATGTTTAATGGCATTGCTCACCCCGACATAGCCATGCTGCATGAAGACGGCACGCTTGAAACGCTTCGCCAATTCACTTACGAGGATTATAAGAATAGAATGGACTGAGGTAATGGACAATGAACAATTGGCAATTCAAAACTCATAACTCAAAATTCAAAACTAACAAATGTACACATCAAACGAAATACTACAAAAGGTAAACGACTTTATAGCGGCGTTGCCTTTCAGCCGTAAACCGGCATCACTTTACGAACCAATACGTTATGCCCTGTCGGCAGGTGGCAAACGCATCAGGCCAACCCTAATGTTGCTTACATATAATATGTATAAGCCAGAACCGGCAGACATTCTTCAAACGGCTGTTGGATTGGAAACATATCATAACTATACGCTTCTGCACGATGACCTTATGGACAATGCTGATTTGCGTCGTGGCAGAGAAACCGTTCATCGTCGTTGGGACGCTAACACGGCAATTCTCTCTGGCGACTCAATGCTTGTCATGGCATACGAGATGATGGAGAAGTGTGGCGATAAGCATCTGCGCCAGATTATGCAGTTGTTTACTGAAACGGCTCTTGAAATAGGCGAAGGTCAGCAATACGATATGGACTTTGAGTTGCGTCAAGATGTGCGTGAGGAAGAATATATTGAGATGATTCGCTTGAAGACAAGTGTATTGTTGGCATGTGCCACAAAGATGGGTGCTATCCTTGCTGACGCTTCAGCCGAAGACGCCGATAACCTTTACCGTTTTGGCGAACAGATGGGCTTGGCTTTCCAACTTCAAGATGATTATCTTGATGTTTATGGCGACACTAAGGTGTTTGGCAAGGCAATAGGTGGCGACATAATTTCTAATAAGAAGACATTTATGCTTATAAATGCCATTAACCATGCCAATGCAGAACAACGTGCCGAACTGATGCACTGGATTTCAGCAAAAGATTTCAATGAGGCTGAGAAGATAGCTGCCGTAACAAAACTATACAACGAAATAGGCATAGACCGTATGGCGCAGGAGAAGATAAACTATTACTTCGCAGAGTCACGCAAGTGCCTTGACGCCGTTTCGTTGCCTCGTGAGAAGAAAGAGCAGTTGCTCGCTTTCACAGATAAAATGATGCACCGTAACAAATGAGGTTTATTGACACACACGCCCATTTAGATGGCGAAGAGTTCAACGAAGACTTGCCAGAGGTTGTAGCCCGTGCCCGTGCGGCAGGGCTTAGCCATGTGTTTCTGCCTTGCGTTGACTTGGCTTCAGTTGACAACATTAAACGTGCCTATGAGGCTTACCCCGACTTCTTTTGTCCGATGATAGGTTTGCAGCCTGAGGAGGTAAAGGAAGATTACCGTGAGGTGTTGGCTAAGATGCACGAACAGTTGTTGCAGCGCCCTATACCATATATAGCCGTTGGCGAGGTGGGGCTCGACTTCTATTGGTCACGAGAGTTTGAACAGCAGCAACTTGCCGCTTTTGAAGAACAGGTGAAATGGTCGGTAGAAACTCAATTACCTCTGAACATTCATTGTCGCAAGGCGCAAAACGAACTGCTCGCCATTATGCGCAATTATGAGAAAGACTTGCCTGGCGGCGTATTTCACTGTTTCACTGGTAATCAGCGCGAGGCTGAAGAGTATTTGCGTTTTGAACGTTTTGCCCTTGGCATAGGTGGCGTGCTTACGTTTAAGAGCAGCCATCTGCGTGAAGACTTGCCTGCGGCAGTGCCATT
>CAZPNJ010000095.1:0-7304 GCA_964587765.1 uncultured Prevotella sp. | reverse complement strand
ACAATTCAAAAGTTTGACCCCTACATTAACATCGACCCGGGTACGCTGAATCCTTACGAGCACGGCGAGTGCTACGTTACGGTTGACGGCATGGAAACCGACCTTGACCTTGGTCACTATGAGCGCTTCACTGGTATTCAGACTACCAAAGCAAACTCGCTGACCACAGGCCGCATATACAAGGCGGTAATCGACAAGGAGCGCCGAGGCGACTATCTGGGCAAGACTATTCAGGTGATTCCACACATCACCGACGAGATTAAGCGTAACGTAAAACTGCTTGGTCAGAAATATCACTACGACTTTGTTATAACAGAAATAGGCGGCACTGTCGGCGACATTGAATCGACTCCGTTCCTTGAGGCTATTCGCCAGTTGAAATGGGAGTTGGGCAATAAGGCGTGCAGCGTTCACTTGACATACGTTCCTTACTTGAAAGCAGCAGGCGAGTTGAAGACTAAGCCGACACAGCACAGCGTAAAGGAATTGCAGAGCATTGGTATTCAGCCGGACGTGCTGATACTGCGCACTGAAAAGCACCTTAACGACGGAATACTGAAGAAGGTGGCAGGCTTCTGTAACGTTGACATGGACTGCGTAATTCAGAGCGAGGATCTGCCAAGCATCTACGAGGTGCCAATAAACATGCAAAAGCAGGGACTGGACACCGCCATTTTGAAGAAGATGGGCGAGCCAATAGGCGAAACTCCGGGATTGGGCCCATGGCGTGAATTCCTTGAGCGTCGCAAGAAGGCAAAGGACGAGGTACACATCGGACTGGTTGGCAAGTATGACCTGCAAGACGCTTACAAGAGTATTCGTGAAAGTCTGTCGCAGGCTGGCACATACAACGACTACAAGACTGTGCTGACATTCATCAACTCAGAGAAACTGACCGATGACAACGTAGCCGAGGCACTGAAGGGTCAGGACGGAATCGTGATTTGTCCGGGCTTTGGGCAGCGTGGCACCGAGGGCAAGATTTCAGCCATTAAATACGCTCGTGAGAACGACCTGCCCACATTCGGTATCTGCCTTGGTATGCAGATGATGGTCATAGAATTCGCACGCAACGTATTGGGCTACACCGACGCCAACTCACGTGAGCTTGACGAAAAGACTCCACACAATGTAATTGACATTATGGAGGAGCAAAAAAACATTACGAATATGGGTGGCACCATGCGTCTTGGCGCTTACGAGTGCAAACTCGACAAGAAGTCGCGCGTGTACAACATATATAATAGTGAGTTCATACACGAACGTCACCGCCACCGCTATGAGTTCAACAACAACTACAAGGCTGAATATGAGCAGGCTGGAATGAAGTGCGTAGGTATTAACCCTGAGAGCGACCTTGTAGAGATTGTAGAGATACCCGGCAAGAAGTGGTTTATCGGAACACAGTTCCACCCAGAGTATCAGAGCACCGTATTGAAACCACACCCACTATTCGTTAACTTCGTAAAAACAGCAATAGAAAACAAAAAATAAATGGATAAGAATACTATTACAGGCTTTCTGCTGATGGCGCTTGTGCTAATCGGCTTCAGCTGGTACAACCAACCGTCAGATGAGCAACTTGCCGAGATGGCACGCCAAGACTCGATACAGCAAGTAGAAAAGCAGAAGGCCCTGAAAGCGCAACAAGCAGCCGCAAAGAAAGTTGACACGGTAAGCACTGCACAGGTTGACACTAACGCCCTGTTTTATGCGACACAGAAAGGCACTGACTCAAGCATCGTGCTGAAGAACGGCAAACTGGAACTGACACTGAACACTAAGGGCGCAGTAGTTGAAAACGTGGTTATCAAGGGTTTCAAAGACCAGAAAGGCAACCCTGACGTAACGCTTTTCAACAAGAAGGAACAGAGCCTCAACTATATTTTCTCTACAAAGGAGCAGAACATAGCAACGGCTGACCTCTACTTTACACCGACAAACGTTTCTGACACTACCGTAACGTTTACGGCTGACGCAGGCAACGGCAAGACGATAGTACTTGACTACACTCTTGGCGAGAACTATCTGCTGCACTCAAGCATACGCGTGAACGGCATGGCTGGCATATTCGCGCCAAGCACAAAGACGCTCGACGTAAACTGGCAGAACCGCTGCCGCCAGCAAGAGAAAGGCTATTCGTTTGAGAACCGCTACGCTACACTCACCTATCACTATACTGACGGTGGCACTGACCACCTCAGCGAGACTTCTGAGAAGGTGAACGAAAAGCCAGACGAGACAATCGACTGGATTGGCTTTAAGACTCAGTTCTTCGCTGCGGTTATGATAGCAAAGGACGACTTTGGCTCAGACGCTCTTCTGACCACTATCCCCCAGTCTAAGGGTTCAGGCTACCTGAAGCAGTACGCCGCACAGGCGAAAGCCGCACTTGACCCTACGGGCAAGAAGGCAACCGAGATAGATTTCTACTTCGGACCAAACGACTTCCGTGTGCTGCAAAAGGCTAACGATGAAAGCGGCTTCGGCAAAGACCTGCAAATGCAGCGACTGGTATATCTGGGCTGGCCATTGTTCCGCATAATCAACCGCTGGTTCACGCTATACGTCTTTGACTTCTTGACACAGATGAACATCAACATGGGCATTGTGCTGATACTGCTGACACTGCTGTTGAAGGTCATCACCTACCCTATGGTAAAGAAGAGTTATATGAGTTCGGCAAAGATGCGCGTGTTGAAGCCGAAACTCGACGAGGCAACAAAGCAATTCAACGGTCCTGACCAGCAAATGGAAAAGCAGCAGGCTATGATGACAGAATACGCTAAATATGGCGTAAGTCCACTGTCGGGTTGTCTGCCAATGCTCATTCAGATGCCAATCTGGATTGCCATGTTCAACTTCGTGCCAAACGCTATTCAGCTGCGTGGCGAGAAGTTCCTATGGATAAACGACCTCAGCACCTACGACCCTCTGATAGAGTGGAACAGTAACCTGTGGCTAATAGGCGACCACCTGTCACTGACTTGTGTATTGTTCTGCGCCGCACAGTTGCTATACTCGTGGTTTACCATGCAGCAGCAGAAAGACCAGATGGTAGGTGCTCAGGCTCAGCAAATGAAGATGATGCAGTGGATGATGTTCTTCATGCCGCTAATGTTCTTCTTCATCTTCAACGACTACTCAGCAGGATTGAACTTCTACTACTGCATAAGCCTCTTCTTCAGCGCACTGATAATGTTCGTACTGAGAAAGACCACTAACGACGAGAAACTGCTGTCGATACTTGAGGCTCGCTATAACGAGAACCGCAACAATCCGAAGAAGATGAGCGGACTGGCAGCAAGACTTCAGGCTATGCAAGAGCAGCAACGTGAAATGATGCGCAAGCAGCAGGAGTTACAACAACAAAGAAACAAGAAATAACCTAAATATGAACAAAGCATTAACTATAGCAGCCGCCATACTCATTGGCGGCTCTGCTTTATCACAAGCGAAAGTGAATATTCAGAAAAGTAACATAACACTGAAGAGCGACCTGATGACACCCGAAGCACTTTGGGCAATGGGTCGTGTTGGCGGAATGAGCGCCAGCGCCGACGGTAAGCACATAGTTTATCAGGTAGGCTACTACAGCGTTAAAGAGAATGCCAGCCACCAAGTGCTATACATCATGGACGCTGACGGCAAGAACAAACGACAGTTGACAACCGACGCTGAGAGCGAAAGCGACGCTGCTTGGCTGGGCGACAAAATCGTATTCTTGCGTGGTGGTCAGATATGGCAAATGAACGCTGACGGAACAGCTCGCAAGCAACTCACAAACGACAAGACCGACATTGAGGGATTCAGCTTCTCGCCCGACGGCAAGAGCGTGATTCTTATAAAGTCACTGCCCTATCACGGCAGCATTAAGGAGAATCCATCTGACTTACCAAAGGCTACCGGCATGGTCATCACCGATATGAACTATCGCCACTGGGACCACTATGTAACAACCATCGCCCACCCTTTCCTTGCTGAGGTAGGCTCTACCATTAGCGAGGGCATCGACATAATGCAGGGCGAACCGTTTGAGTGCCCAGTTGCACCATTCGGCGGCATTGAACAGGTGGCATGGAGTCCAGACTCAAAGTCGATAGCATACACCTCTCGCAAGCGTGAGGGCGTGGAATACGCTATCTCAACCGACGCTGACATCTATCTTTATGACATAGCCACAAAGCAGACTCGCAACCTTTGCAAGCCAGAGGGCTACACCGAGCCAAAGATAGACGCCACAAAAACCATGAAGGTGCAGAAGGTTAACTTCCAGCAGGGCGACATGAACGTAGGCTACGACGTTAACCCTCAGTTCTCGCCCGACGGCAAGTACGTAGCATGGCAGAGCATGGCACGCAACGGCTATGAGAGCGACCGCAACCGCCTCTGCGTTTACGACCTCGCCACTGGCAAGAAGAACTATGTAACCGAGCAGTTCGACTCAAACGTTGACGAGTTCATCTGGGCTGCCGACAGCAAGACTTTCTACTTCACTGGCTGCTGGCACGCAACAGTGCAGTTGTGGCAGACTAACCTCAAGGGCGAAGTTAAGCAGCTGACCGATGGCTGGTATGACCATGCCGCACCACAGTTGCTCGGCTCTACCGGCAGACTGCTTGTAAAGCGTCACTCTATGTCGCACCCTGACGATATTTTCGCCGTTAAAATAGCAAAGAAAGAGAAGCAGTCAGTGCTGACACAGCTCACCGATGAGAACAAGCACATCTTCGACCAACTTGAAGTGGGCAAGATTCAGGAGCGCTGGGTAAAGACATCTGACGGTCGTCAGGAACAGGTGTGGATAATATTGCCTCCACACTTTGACGCAAACAAGAAATATCCTACATTATTATATTGTGAGGGTGGACCACAGAGCCCTGTAAGTCAGTTCTGGAGCTATCGTTGGAACTTCCAGATTATGGCTGCTCACGGCTATGTTATAGTAGCGCCTAACCGCCACGGATTGCCAGGCTATGGCTCACAGTGGTGCGAGGAAATCAGCGGCGACTGGACAGGTCAATGCATGGACGACTATCTGCGTGCCATTGACGACGCTGCCGAAAACCTGCCATTCGTTGACAAGGACCGTCTTGGCTGCATAGGTGCTTCGTTCGGTGGTTTCAGCGTTTACTACCTTGCCGGACACCACGACAAGCGCTTCAAAGCATTCATCGCCCACGACGGTGCTTTCAATCTTGAGTCAATGTACACCGACACTGAAGAAGCATGGTTCTCAAACTGGGAGTATGAAGACGCTTACTGGAACAAAGACCTTTCTGCAAACGCAAAGCGCACATACGAAAACTCACCACACCGCTTCGTTGACAAGTGGGACACTCCTATTCTATGCATACACGGCGAGAAAGACTATCGCATCAACGCTAACCAAGGTTTCGGTGCATTCAATGCCGCTCGCATGAAGGGCGTGCCAGCAGAGTTGTTGCTATTCCCAGACGAAAACCACTGGGTGCTGAAGCCACAGAACGGCATATTGTGGCAGCGCACATTCTTTGGCTGGCTCGACAAATGGCTTAAAAAATAAAACTAAATATAATGACAGACAAAATCAAAACATTGAGAGATTCCGCAGCCATGCGCTGGATGGCGCTGCTACTGCTTGCGATGGGAATGTTCTTCGCTTACATCTTCATGGACATTCTCTCGCCTATCAAAGACCTTACTCAGTCGCAACTGGGTTGGACTTCAACCGCATTCGGTACAGAAGAGGGCGCTGAAACGTTCTTGAACGTATTCATATTCTTCCTTATCTTCGCAGGAATTATCCTCGACAAGATGGGCGTGCGCTTTACGGCACTGCTTTCAGGTGCTGTAATGCTGGTTGGCGCTTGCATTAAGTTCTATGCCGTTAGCGACTGGTTTGCAGGCTCGGCACTTGAAACATGGTTCAACAACAACCTCAACTACATACCGGGCTTCGATGAGTTGGGCGTTTCACCTTTCTACAGCGGTATGCCAGCGTCAGCTAAACTGGCTGCACTGGGTTTCATGATTTTCGGTTGCGGCACAGAGATGGGCGGCATTACCGTAAGCCGTGGTATCGTAAAGTGGTTTAAAGGTCGTGAGATGGCGCTTGCCATGGGCTCAGAAATGGCACTGGCTCGCCTTGGCGTGGCTACCTGCATGATATTCTCGCCCTACTTCGCACACCTTAGCGGCCAGGTAAGCGTATCACGCAGCGTTGCCTTTGGCGTAGTGCTATTGATGATTGCACTCATCATGTTCGTAATCTACTTCTTCATGGATAAGAAACTCGACTCGCAGACTGGCGAGGCTGAGGAAAAGGACGACCCATTCAAGATTAGCGACATTGGCAAAATATTGTCTAACAGTGGTTTCTGGGTAGTTTCGCTGCTTTGCGTACTCTACTACTCAGCAATATTCCCATTCCAGAAATACGCCGTAAACATGTTGCAGTGCAACCTTACATTCACCGACGTTGACCCTAACTCGTTCTGGGCAAGCGACAACGTTACGCTGGTACAGTATTTCATAATGCTTATCGTTGCAGCCGCATCGTTCTCAAGCAACTTTATGAAAGACAAGACCAAGAAGGCAGTGCTGATGCTTGTTGCAGTAGTCGCGCTTGTAACATACTGCTACATGGGCTATATGCGCCAGTCGGCAGAGAGCGTATTCGCAGTATTCCCATTGTTAGCGGTAGCTATCACCCCAGTATTGGGCAACTACATTGACTATAAGGGCAAGGCAGCCACAATGCTCGTACTGGGCTCGCTGCTGCTTATCTTCTGTCACATGACATTCGCCTTCGTGTTGCCTATGTTCAAAGGCAACGCCGTGGCTGGCTTCATCGGGGCTTCCATAACCATATTGGTGTTGGGCGCATCGTTCTCGCTCGTGCCAGCAGCTCTGTGGCCAAGCGTGCCAAAGCTCGTTCCAGCCAAGATTATCGGTTCGGCTTACGCACTTATATTCTGGATTCAGAACATTGGCCTCTGGCTCTTCCCAATGCTTATTGGCAAAGTGCTCGACGCTACAAACCCAGGTGTTACCGACCCAACACAGTTCAACTACACATGGCCTTTGATTATGCTCGCCAGCCTTGGCTTAGCAGCCCTATTCATCGGACTTGCCCTCAAGGTGGTTGACAAGAAGAAAGGCTTCGGTTTGGAACTTCCAAACATTCAGAAATAAACATCAGCCACGGCTGACACAAATAAAAAAGCGGCGAAGCATTTCAAATATGCTTCGCCGCTTTTCGTTTGAAATGTGATTCCGTCGGGATTCGAACCCGAGACCCACAGCTTAGAAGGCTGTTGCTC
>CAZPNJ010000094.1:0-7327 GCA_964587765.1 uncultured Prevotella sp. | reverse complement strand
ATACTTCGGTGACGTCTGTCACCATTAGTGTGGTGTTTCTATTCTTCTTCGGTAGCGTCTATCACCACTTGAGCGTCTTCGGCTTGACTGGCTTTGGCGTTAGCCTCGGCATGGGTGCGTGCCGCTTTCTGCATCTGGTTGCGAGCAATGTTTATCTTTATGGAACAAAGGCACTCAAATACACCATATGCCACAAGGCACCAGCCTATAAGCAGGAATGGAGCAGAGGCAACGGCATCAGGTTTTGCTATTGCTACGATGCCGACAATGAGCAGTAGCGAGGGCATAATCCAGAAGAAAGCGCCGATGTCGGCATACTTTCTGGCTGCGGCTAAGTTTACGAACTGCATGATTGCGCCAAGTATCACGATTGCGCCGAGCAGATAAGTAAGCCCGGAAATGAATGCGTGCGGCATGGCAGCAAGGATAACGCCGAGTATGAGGCTGCCTATTCCGACAATAGGGAACGATGGTTTGCCGCCGACAACGAGTCTGCCCTCAGCGTCATAAACCTGTATGTCGTCTTGCTGGCGGGTGGCACTGTAGTATGTGGCGCACGAGATAACGCCAGAGACAAGAAACAATGCGCCAATGGCTCTAATCATCAGCTCTGTTGCTTTTTCTGGATATTGTATAAGCAGAATGCCGATTATTACTGCGCAGAGTGCGCGAAAAATAGAACTTCTTAGAATCTTCATGTTTTGTAGCTTTAATGGTTTTATCTTTTGCAAAAGTAATAACAATTATCGGCAAAAGCAATAATAGTTATAGGCAAAACTAAAAATAGTTGTGGGCATAACTATTTTTCTTCTTACCTTTGCCGAAGATATGACTACATTATTATTAGTACGCCATGGCGAAACGGTTGACAATGTTAACCGCATAATGCAGGGACAGACGCAGGGCAGACTGACCGACGAGGGCCACCGGCAGGCTCGTGAACTGGCATCGGTGATAGCCGCAAGAGAGGTGTCGGCATTTATTTCGAGTGACCTCGAAAGGGCGGTTGAGACGTGCCGACTGCTGATGGGCGACAACCAGTCTGAGATTATAACCACGCCACTGTTGCGCGAGCGCGATTGGGGCAGTTTCACAGGTTGCTATATTCCCGATCTTCAGGGCAGAGCGTGGACCGACGACATTGAAACCGTTGAGCAGATGAAGGCTCGCGCCAGTGAATTTCTGCGATTTGTTGGCAAACGATATGCAGGCAAGACTGTCGTGGCTGTGGGGCATGGCATTATAAACAAGGCGATACAGAGCGTATTCTTCAATAAGGAAATGAAAGACATTGCCCCGATGAAGAACGCTGAAATACGTGAACTGCACATTGGCTGAACCCATCTGTTGACACCTGAAAACCGATAGCCGCAGCTCGGTCGGCTTAGGTAAAAAGCAGGGAAACTCTTTGTCGTTATAAAAAGAAATAGTATATTTGCCCGTACTAAGTAACAATCACTCCTAAAATAGATGAACTTAACAGAACGTTTTATTAACTATACGAAGTTTGACACCCAGTCTGATGAAGAGGGCTCGGCGGTGCCAAGCACACAAAAACAACTTATATTCGCTAAATATCTGAAAGAAGAACTCGAGGACGAGGGCTTGAGCGACGTTGAGATGGACGATAATGGCTATATCTATGCCACGCTCAAGGCTAACACCAAGAGGAATATTCCCACCATTGGCTTTATTTCGCACTACGACACCAGTCCCGACTGCTCGGGCGAAGGTGTCAATGCTCGCATAGTGAATAACTATGACGGTGGCGACATCGTGCTGTCTGAGGGCATCGTTTCCTCGCCCACGAAGTTTCCAGAACTGCTGAAGCATAAGGGCGAAGACCTGATAGTGACTGACGGCAAGACGTTGCTGGGCGCTGACGACAAGGCTGGCATTGCCGAGATTGTAGAGGCTATGCGCTATCTGAAGCAGCACAGCGAAATAGAACATGGCGATATTCGCGTGGCGTTTAATCCAGATGAGGAAATTGGTATGGGCGCCAAGCACTTCGATGTTGAGAAGTTCGGTTGTCAGTGGGCTTACACCATTGATGGTGGCGACCTCGGCGAACTGGAGTATGAGAACTTTAACGCCGCTGCGGCTAAAATATATATAAAAGGTGTGAGTGTTCACACTGGTTATGCTAAGGGTAAAATGATAAATGCCAGCCGATTGGCGTGCGAGTTTAACGCTATGATACCCGAAGACGAAACGCCCGAAATGACCGAAGGCTACGAAGGCTTTTATCATCTGTTGGCAATAGAAAGCCGCACCGAAGAGGCTAAACTGAGCTATATCATCAGAGACCACGACGCCAGCCGCTTCGCTCAGCGTAAAAACTTCATTGAGCGTTGCGTGAAGGCTATCAACGAGAAATATGGCGAAGGCACCTGTCGTGCCGAAATTCGCGACCAATACTATAATATGAAAGAGAAGGTTGACCCAGAGATTCATATTATAGATATTGTGCTGAAAGCGATGTCGGAGAGTGGCGTTGCCCCGAAGGTGCAACCTATTAGAGGTGGCACCGACGGCGCACAACTGTCTTTTCGTGGACTGCCTTGCCCGAACATCTTCGCCGGTGGCGTGAACTTCCACGGTCCGTATGAGTTTGTTTCCGTACAAGTCATGCAGAAAGCAGTGGAGGTAATTGTAAGAATATGCGAAATAACATCTCACTTCAATGAATGAACTGCCAGCGCTTATAAGCGACCTTGCCATGATATTGGTAGCCGCCAGTGTGGTGACGCTGATATTCAAACGCCTGAAGCAACCGCTTGTTTTGGGTTATCTGGTGGCTGGTTTCCTTGTAAGCCCTCACATGCCTTACACACCCTCGGTGGTAGATACCGAGGACATTAAGACGTGGGCAGACATTGGAGTAATGTTCTTATTGTTTTCATTAGGACTTGACTTCTCGTTTAAGAAGATACTGAAGATGGGGGCGGCGCCGATTGTTGCCTCGCTCACCATCATCTTTTTTATGACCTCGCTCGGTGTAATAGTCGGCCACCTCTTCGGGTGGGAGCGTATGGACTGCATCTTCCTCGGTGGTATGCTGGCTATGAGCAGTACCACCATCATTTACAAAGCGTTTAACGATATGGGCATTATGCAGCAGCGCTCGTCGGCATTGGTCATGAGCGTACTCATAATAGAAGACATTCTCGCTATTGTTATGATGGTGATGCTATCTGCTATCGCCGGCCATGGCTCTGGCGGAGGCGGACAAATGCTCGGCAGCATCTGGCGAATAGTGTTCTTTCTGGTGCTTTGGTTTGTGGTTGGCATATTCGTTGTGCCGCTGTTCCTGCGCTCTATGCGTAAGCACATGAACAATGAAACTCTGCTTATGGTATCGTTGGGCATGTGTTGCCTTATGGCGGTACTATCTACTCGCGTGGGCTTCAGCAGTGCTTTTGGCGCTTTCGTCATGGGCAGCATATTGGCAGAGACAGTTGAGGCTGAGAAGATAATTAAGTTGGTGGCACCCGTAAAAGACCTTTTCGGCGCTATCTTCTTCGTGTCGGTGGGAATGTTGGTTGACCCTAAGATTTTGGTCAGCTACGCTTTGCCGATAATCGTTCTTATTATGACCATACTGTTTGGTCAAGCCACCTTTGGCACGTTTGGCTATGTGCTGAGCGGTCAGAACTTGAAGAGCGCCATGCGATGTGGCTTTTCTATGGCGCAGATAGGCGAGTTCTCGTTTATCATTGCCTCGCTCGGCCTTTCGCTTGGTGTAATTGGCGACTTCCTCTATCCGGTTGTGGTGGCAGTGTCGGTCATTACTACTTTCCTTACGCCATATATGATACGTCTTGCCGAACCAGCTTACGACCATCTTGAGCGTCACCTGCCCCGCAAGTGGGTAAGAAGAATGAATCACCTCGGAAACTTGCAGTTGATAAGCCGACAGACTCAGAGCCTGTGGCGACCACTGTTGAAATACATTATTATATATATGGTGGTGTATGGCATATTGTCGTCGGCGGTAATAGCGCTTATGTTCTCGTTCTTCCTGCCATTCATACGTGAGCTGCTCGGACAGCATCTGCACTGGTGGGCTAACGGCATCTGCGGCTTGTTGACACTTGCCATGATAGCGCCCTTCCTTCGTGCTATGGTTATGAAGAAAAACCACAGCGAAGAGTTCAAGGCTCTTTGGACAAGCAACCGCATGAACCGTCTGCCACTATTGACTATTGTGTTTGTGCGCATCGGCGTGGCAATGAGCTTTGTGTTTTATATCTGTAACTACTTAACCCGCTTTACTGATGCGCTGATGATAAGTCTGGCGCTGGCTGCGGTGATTATAATGATACTCTCGCGCGGATTGAAGAAACGAAGCATCAGTCTTGAGCGAATGTTCGTGCGCAACCTGCATTCCAAGGAACTGAAAGCCGCCGCATTGGGCATAAACAAGCCACTGTATGCAGACCGACTGCTTGACCGTGACATACACATTGCCGTGGTTGACATACCCGAAGACAGTTGCTGGGCTGGCAAGACGCTTGGCAGTCTGCGTCTGGGCTCACGCTTCGGCGTACACGTAAGCAGCGTGTTGCGTGGCACTCAGCGCTTCAACATACCCGGTGGCAAGTTCATTCTTTTCCCACAAGACTCGCTCGAAGTGATTGGCAGCGACGAACAGTTTGCCATGTTTACCAGGTCACTGCAGACCGAAGTGGTGCAAGAAGACATAGAGATTGAGAAGCGCGCCATGAAACTCGACCAGTTAGTGGTAAGCGACGGCGGCGTTTTCAGCGGAAAGACGCTCAAAGAGAGTGGACTTCGAGAGCAGTACGGTTGCATGGTAATAGGGCTTGAAGAGGGTCGTAAGAACCTTTCGCCCATATCGCCCGACCGCCCCTTTGAGGCAGGCGACGTAATCTGGCTCGTGGGCGAAGAGGAAAGCCTGCGACGTGTATTGGCAGACGCCTGATTGGAAAGTGACATTTTTTTACTATCTTTGCAAACTCATAAGCAGAACCATTTCATGAGAAAAGTTAAGCCAAAGAAAAATCTGGGTCAGCACTTCCTGACTGATTTAGATATTGCTCGCCGCATAGCCGATACGGTTGATGCTTGTCCTGAGATACCAATATTGGAGATAGGCCCCGGCATGGGCGTGTTGACGCAATACCTCATTACCAAAGGACGAGAGGTTAAGGCAGTGGAGATAGACACTGAGTCAGTGGAATACTTAAACGAGAACTTTCCACAGTTAAAAGACAATATCCTTGGCGAGGACTTCTTGCTTATGGACTTGCAAAAGGCATTTGGCGGTCGCCAGTTTGTGCTGACCGGCAACTACCCCTACGACATTTCTTCACAGATTTTCTTTAAGATGCTTGACAACAAGGACCTGATACCTTGCTGCACTGGCATGATACAGCGTGAGGTGGCTCAACGTATGGCTGCCGAACCTGGCAATAAGTTGTATGGCATACTTTCGGTGCTGATGCAGGCATGGTACGATGTGGAATATCTGTTTACCGTTAGTGAGGGTGTGTTTAACCCGCCACCAAAGGTAAAGAGCGCCGTAATACGCATGACGCGCAACGATGTCAGCAACCTCGGTTGCGACGAGGCGCTGTTTAAGCGTGTGGTTAAGACCGTGTTTGGCCAGCGTCGCAAGATGCTTAGGGTAAGCCTCAGACAACTGTTCCCCGACAAAGCCAACGACGACGCTTTCTATAAGCAAGACGTTATGACCAAGCGCCCTGAGCAACTCAGCGTGGCGCAATTCGTTGAACTGACTAATATGATTGACAATGAACGAAAAGTATAAACTCCTGTTTGAACAGGTGAAAGCCCTGTGCGAGGGCGAAACCAACAGCGTAGCTAAACTAAGCAACATTGCCGCCCTGCTTCACGACACCTTTCCGGAGCGCTTCTTCTGGGTGGGCTTCTATATGGTGGAGAAGGCGAGCGACGAACTTGTGCTCGGCCCGTTTCAAGGCCCTGTTGCCTGCTTTCGCATAAAGCGTGGTAAGGGCGTGTGTGGTACGGCTTGGCAGCAAAAACAGTCTATTGTCGTTGCCGACGTTGAGCAGTTCCCCGGTCATATAGCTTGCAGCAGCCTGTCTCGCTCAGAGATTGTCGTGCCGATAGTTAAGGCTGGCGAGGTCGTTGGAGTCATTGACATAGACAGTCGTGAACTTGATACTTTCGGCGAGGTTGACCGAGAGTGGTTAGAAAAAGTGGCGCATTTTATTGCAACTTTCTAATATAATTCATATTTTTGCGGCGTAACAAACAATAAGACAAACAAATAAATAAGAAATATGATAGACGTTAAAGCAACTTTGAAGGACGCAGCCGACCGCATGGAGATGGCAGCAATGTATCTTGACGAACAGTTCTCACGCATTCGTGCCGGTAGAGCCAACGTGGCAATACTTGACGGCGTTCGCGTAGAGTCTTACGGCTCAATGGTGCCGCTTAACCAAGTGGCTAACGTGTCGGTGCCAGATGCTCGCACCATAGCTATTCGCCCTTGGGATAAGAAGATGATAAAAGACATTGAGAAGGGTATTATGGACTCTGACGTCGGCATCACTCCTGAAAATAACGGCGAGATTATTCGTCTGAGCATTCCACAGCCTACCGAAGAGCGCCGTAAGGAACTCGTTAAGCAGTGCGGCAAGATTTGCGAAAAGACAAAGATTGAAGTTCGCAATATTCGTGGTGAGGTAAAGGATAAGTTAAAGAAGGCCATAAAGGAGGGTCTTTCTGAGGATAATGAGAAGGACGCTGAGGACGAATTGCAGAAGCTGCACGACAAGTTCATCAAGCGCCTTGAAGACCTCTTCGCAGAGAAGAACAAGGAGATAATGACTATCTAAAGTGGACGGCGCTTTAGTTATAAAAAACACTGGCAGTTGGTACACTGTGAAGACCGCTGACGGGCGACAGGTTGACTGTAAGATTAAGGGCAACTTTCGCTTGAAGGGTATTCGCAGTACCAACCCCGTAGCCGTTGGCGACCGTGTTAGCATTGTAGAGAACAATGAAGGCACGGCTTTTATCACTGAGATTGAAGACCGCCGTAACTACATTATTCGTAAGTCGCAAAACCTTAGCAAGCAGAGCCATATCATAGCTGCTAACGTTGACCAGGCTTTTCTCGTGGTTACGGTGTGCCACCCCGAAACAAGTCCGCAATTCATTGACCGTTTCTTAGCATCGGCTGAGGCTTACGGCGTGCCCGTTGTGCTGCTGTTTAACAAGCACGACCTTATGACCGCCGAAGAGGCTCGCCTTGAAAAGATGATGGCAGAACTGTAGAAATCGATATAGACGGTAAAAAAATTACTGA
>CAZPNJ010000093.1:3615-7336 GCA_964587765.1 uncultured Prevotella sp. | reverse complement strand
GCCGATGCTGACGAGCCAAGTGCCCATAGATGTTAGGTAAGCTCCCCAAGCAGCAAACTCGAGGAAGTTCATTAATGACAATCTGATTTTTAGATTCATAGTTTTGTTTATTTTTGTTGAGTGCAAAGGTAATGCTTTTTGGCGATAATAGTCACGCCTGTGAATAAAAATAGTTGCGCCTATAACTAAAAATAGTTACGCCCGTGATTAAAAATAGTTTTGCCTGAAACTAAAAATAGTTATAGGCGCAACTATTAAAGGTGTAAGATTTGGCTCTTTTCACGAATTATCGTACCTTTGTCGGCTGAAACTTTAAACAAAAATAAAATGGCACAAGAAGATACTTTTAAGAAGATTGTTTCTCATTGCAAAGAGTATGGTTTTGTTTTCCCAAGCAGTGATATTTATGACGGCTTGGCTGCTGTTTATGACTACGGTCAGAACGGCGTCGAAATGAAAAATAACATAAAAGAATATTGGTGGAAGAGCATGGTGCTTCTGCACGATAACGTTGTCGGCATTGACTCTTCAATATTCATGCACCCAACCATTTGGAAAGCAAGTGGACACGTTGACGCTTTCAACGACCCTCTCATAGACAACCGTGATTCAAAGAAACGCTATCGCGCTGACAACCTGATTGAAGACCAGATTGGTAAGTACGAAGAAAAAATAGCAAAGGAAATAGCTAAGGCTCAAAAGCGCTTCGGCGACAAGTTTGACGAGGCACAGTTCCGTGCAACTAACCCTCGCGTGCTGGAAAATCAGCAGAAGCGCGACGCTTTGCACGAGCGTTACACAAAGGCTATGCAGGGACCAGACCTTGACGAGCTAAAGCAGATAATCATCGACGAAGAGATAGTTGACCCAATCAGTGGCACAAAGAACTGGACCGATGTGCGCCAGTTTAACCTTATGTTCTCTACTGAAATGGGAGCCTCTGCCGAAGGCGCAAGCAAAATATACCTGCGCCCTGAAACAGCGCAAGGCATCTTTGTCAACTACCTTAACGTACAGAAGACAGGCCGCATGAAGATTCCTTTCGGAATAGCTCAGATAGGAAAAGCTTTCCGTAACGAAATCGTGGCTCGTCAGTTCATATTCCGTATGCGCGAGTTCGAGCAGATGGAAATGCAGTTCTTCGTTAAGCCGGGCACTGAGATGGAATGGTTCAAGAAATGGAAAGAGACACGACTCAAATGGCATGAGGCATTGGGTATGGGAGCCGAAAACTATCGTTTCCACGACCATGAGAAACTGGCTCACTACGCTAATGCTGCCACCGACATTGAGTTCAAGATGCCTTTCGGTTTCAAAGAGGTAGAGGGCATTCACAGCCGTACAAACTTTGACCTTTCACAGCACGAGAAGTTCTCTGGACGCCAGATTAAATACTTCGACCCACAGACAAACGAAAGCTATACTCCGTATGACATTGAAACAAGTATCGGCGTTGACCGTATGTTCCTGTCTGTATTGTGCCACTCTTATTGCGAAGAGAAACTCGAAAACGGCGAAACGCGTGTCGTTTTGAAGTTGCCAGCACAGTTGGCTCCTGTTAAGTTGGCAGTTCTTCCATTGGTTAAGAAAGATGGTCTGCCAGAGAAGGCTCGTGAGATTATGGACGACTTGAAGTTCCATTTCAACTGCAAGTACGACGAAAAGGATACGGTCGGAAAGCGTTACCGTCGTCAGGACGCAATTGGTACGCCATATTGCGTAACGGTTGACTACGACACTCTGAAGGATAACACCGTAACCCTTCGTTTCCGTGACACTATGGAGCAGGAGAGAGTTGACATCTCTCGTCTGCGCGAGATAATAGAGGATAAGGTTAGCATCGTTAGCTTGCTGAAGAAACTTCAGTAAGCTAACGGGGCTTGCCCCTTTTTTCGTTTTTCTTTCACACCCTATATATATAATAATGTATAGAAGCAGATACTTTTTTCTCGTAGCTTTGGTTATGTCGCTCTTCGCATTCACTTCATGCAGCGAAAACGATGACGACGTAGAAGAATACGCTGACTGGCAAAACGCTAACGATACATATTTCACAAACCTATACAAGGCTGCGCTCGACAGCGTTAGCGCTGGCAATGCCAACTGGAAGGTAATCAGAACGTGGACGCTTAACAAAGAGGTTGCCACTAAGGCTGAACAACATATTGTGGTAAAGGTGCTTAACTCTGGCACAGGTTCAGGTTGCCCTTTATACACCGACTCCGTAAGAGTAAACTATCAGGGCAGACTTATTCCTTCCGCATCTTATAAAGGTGGCTACGTATTTGACCAGTCTTGGTTTGGCGATTACAACCCTGACACCGCTATGCCAGCCGAATTGAGCGTAAACACTGTTGTTGACGGCTTTGCCACTGCTTTGCAGAATATGCGCATCGGTGACCGTTGGCTCGTTTATATTCCATACAACCTCGGCTACGGCTCAACTGCGAAAACCTATATACCAGCTTACTCTACGCTGATCTTCGACATAACGCTCGTGGCGTATTATCGTGGTGGCGCTGCCCCTGATTATAAGAGCAAACGATGGGTTTTGAGGTAAAAAGAGGGTAAAACTGACACTTTACTTGACTTACATCAAAAACACCGAAAAATAAACAAAAAAATTAGCCTATTTTTTGCTGTGTTCGCAAACACATTGTACCTTTGCATCGCAAATAAGAACAAAAGCCTCCTGCTGAGAAAAGCAGTGTATGGTAAAGAGAAAAGGATAACACTAAGAATGACAGCCTCTATATAACTAAGGTAATTGGATTCAGGATACTAAGCGTAAAGGTGGAAAGATTTGAGAGGATAAAGTTATGACGTATTAAGGAATGATTGTAAAGACGTATTGAAACAAGGATTTTAGATTGTTAAAGTTTGACAAACTGATAGATTTGAGAACGTAGAAAGGTTAGAAAATATTGAGAGGTAATAGAGAAAAGTAAGATTTGAATTGATTGTTTAGTATAGTTAGATTGAGAAAGTTAGAGGTTTAAGGTAGATTGTGTGACAATGATGGTTTAGTACGAAGCCCAGATGCAGCAAGCAGCTGCTCTGGCAAGACAAGGGGGGGGACCTCCTTTTTTGTTTTTATATACTCCAGTATCGGTTAGAAGATTGATGTGTACACAAAAATGTAAACATTTGTTTTGTAGTTTATCCGGTTATCTGATAAATAAAACAAGCTAACGTTAGTGAAATGATTTGGTAACGTTACTCGATTGATTTGGTAACGTTACTGAAATTTTTCACAGCAAGGGGTGATTTTTTGTAAAAATTAGGCTAAAACAACAGTGTCAGCCCATCGGTGCGGTGGCGCTGACGCTGTGTGTTGAGTGTGGAGTGGTGTGCAGTTATGCGTCTTCGCGCATGACCTTTTCAATGGCTTGGCGAGTGATTTGTATTGCTTCGCTCATTGAACAGTTCAGGTGACCGCCGGCGGCATTTAGGTGTCCTCCACCGTTGAAAAATTCTTCGGCTATCTTGTTGGCGGGGAATTCGTCAACCGAGCGCAGGCTTACCCATACGCAATCTTTTTTTACGGTGTCTTCGCGCAGCGATATGCTCAGTCTCATGCCTTGTATCTGCAATGGAACGTTTACAAGTCCCTCAGCGTCGCCCTTTATGAAGTGATAGTCGTTCATTTCCTGTCGGGTTATCGAGAAGTACGATGCGTGTTTTTGCAGTTTGTCGCCGTAGTCAAATACGTTCAATTTCT
>CAZPNJ010000093.1:0-3605 GCA_964587765.1 uncultured Prevotella sp. | reverse complement strand
CTGTGACAAAAGGTATCCGCGCAGGCGTATTGCCCATGTGCTGTAGTTATTGAACACGTTTCGGTAGATTTTGTCTTTGTCGATGCCCTTGGTCAGCAACTGACTTATTATGAAATAAATCTCAGGCCGTGTAGAGTTGTAGGTAAAGCTGCCCGTGTCGGTCATCATTCCGCAATACACTTGAATTGCCCATTTCTTAGACATCTGTTCAAATGCGCCCAGCTGCCAAACCAGTCGAAACACTATTTCGCAAGTGCTGCTCATCTGGCTGAAAGAAATTGTCATTGCGGTGTCGATGTTCGGGTTAAGGTGATGGTCTATCATTACTCTGCGAGCCTTTGTTTCGCTCAGTGGCGTCTGCATGGTAGCCTCGTCCTTAGCGAGTTTGCCGTCTGCCACGCGCGAAGTGTCGTTGAAGTCCATGCAAAACACGAGGTCGGCGTTCATAAACAGTTGGGTGCAGCGCTCGCTTTGTTTGTCAAAGCGAATAAGTCGCTCGTTGTCGGGCAACCATTTCAGAAAGTCGGGGTATATGTCTGGTATTACTATCTGTGCTTCTTTGTTGTAGGTGGTGCGCAGAAACTCCGCCCAACTCAGTGATGAACCTATCGCATCGCCGTCGGGACTTTTATGGCAGCAGATGACTATGTTTTCAGACTCTTTGATGAGCGATTTCAGCTGTTCAGTCTGTTCGGCTGAGAGTAGGTCTATGTTCATATCCGTGAAGGTGTAATTTCGTTTGATGAAGGGGCTGTGCATTACGGGTGGCTACCTTACGGTAACGTGGAAACAACCCTGATGAATTTCGTATTTTATGTAGCAGCGGTTTTGCTGGCGTATATCGTCAAGCACCTCGCTGAGCACCCATTTCAGTGTGTCGTTGCGCACTACTCGGCGCTTTGGTCCGTTAGGGTCTTCAATGGTTTTGAAACGATTTTGCGCTATGTCGAAAGTGGTGCCGTAGCGGTGGCAACTGTTAGTCTTGGCGTTTTGGTTGTGGCGTTGTAGCTTTGCCACGTCCTCGTCGGTGCGCAATACACTGGTTACTATAATCTTGTGAAGTGGCACGCCTTTTATTCTTAGCGAGTCGAAAAAGGCTCTGCCAATATCTTGCAACAGCATTGAAGCCTTTGGCACAAGGTAGGGAATGCTGCTGCGCATACGGTCTATGTGAAAATAGGGGTTGCTGCCAACATACACCAAATCGGCTTTGCGCTTTTCGGCTTCGGTGCGGTTGGCAACGGGCTTAACACCGTTTTTCTCTGCGGCTATAAGTTGAATGTCGTTTTCGTCGGGAAAAGACTTGCCGTAGTTATATACGCCGAGTATTCGGTGCTTTACCTCTTTGCCTTGCCGGTCGAAGAAAATGCTCTTGCCTGTGTATGCAACCGCCGGCGATGGGCTGTCATTTGTGGGGGCAGAGGCAGTGTTGATGCTGTCGATGCGTGTGGTGTCAGCTGCGCTGAGGCTGTCAGTAATGGCAGGTGTGGGGTGGCTTTCAAGAGCGCCCACGTTGGCACCCACTTCGGGGTGGACAGTTCTGTAAATTGCGAGAATGAGTACTACGATGCAAAAACCTTGTAAATATCTTTTCTTTGAAATTTTAACCATAAACGTGTTTATAAATTTATCTTTACCGAGCGCTGTCGCCCGTCAACCTTATACCTTATTATATATGTGCCGTGGGCGAGCGCCGAGGCGTTGTAAGTGTTGGTAAACTCAGCCATAAGTACGCCGCCCATGTTGAATAGCTGAGCCGAAATGTCAACGTCAGTGCCCTTGAAGCTGATGGTGCGGCTGTCGCAGTTATACACAAGGCGATAGTCGGTCTTCAGTTCGTATATCGGGTTGATGTCGGTAAGCGTCTCCTTGTTGTCAAATATCTTTGTAAGGTAAGCCACATGCGCCGTGACAAACGTTCTCAAATCGGCGATATAGTCTTCGTATGAGCTGTGAAGATATATTTCATTGTATGTTCTTTGAGAAATGCTCCAAACCTTGTAGTTCATCTTTTGCGACTGGTCAACGACGGCGGCGATAGAGTCGATTTTTCGTATTAGATACGACTCAATACCGTTAGCTACCAGCTGTTTCCAGCGTCGGTTAACGGAAGCGGCAAACCACGGGTCTTGCCACATTTTGTTAGTCCATATCTTCATAGAGCCAAAGCCATTGGTTGACATTAGTTTCTCTGACGTGTCGCCTACGCGGTTGCAGTTGGCGTAAGCGATGTCGCTATCCCATATAGGTCCGAAGTGAAGGCGTTGGTCGCCCTTCTCTTTGTAATAATATGCGCTGTAGAATGCGTCGGGGTCGCCCTTCATTTCCAAAGCGATGTACCAGTTTATGAGTTGCGTGGTGTCAACGTATGGGCGATAACCCTGTGTAGGGTGGGCGAAATAATAGCCGAAAAGCCTGTTCTCGAAGTCGCTTATGTGTTCTTTAATATACCAGTTTTGCGCCGGGGTTATATAGTCCTTGTCGGGCGAGTGAACTATGGTGATAAGCCCTTTGCCTGTGGTGAAATAGTTGTCGGTATTGTCGTAGGTTTCAGCGCCCTCAACCTCTAAAAGATAACCGCCGCTGATGTCGGTGGTGTCGGTCACCACTTTGGGCTGCTCGGTAATATTTACGCGATGCGGGCGCACCTCTATCTGGTCTGAAATCTGATAGCAACCACGATAAAAGTTGTTGAGATACAAATCAACAAACTTAGCTGCCGGATTGAACGGCATACCCACGAAAATGCCTAACTCACGGGTTAGGGCGTTGCGTATCAAGCTTTTGTCGCTGTGATTTGACAGCAGCGTCCAGCTCTTTGCCTTGGCATAGCCTTTACCCAGAAACTTTTGCTTTTCGCCGAACTTAATGCGGTAAGGCGGTTTGCGCCTTAGATTGTAATTATTCCAGGTGGAGTTGCCTCTGCCGCGTATGCCGAGGCTGTCGTAAACGGTTACGCTGTCGCCGTCAACCATTACGAGTTTGCAGGTTTTGTAGGTTTCTTTACTGGTTATGTCTGTACCGTCGGCTGTAGTAATATATACGGTAGGCAAGTTGGTCAACTGTTTCTGTGCATACGAAACGGCTGATAACAAGCAAGTAGTAAGTATAAGTATTAGTCTGTACATTTTGCTATTATTAAAAAGTGCCCCAAAGGTAGGAATTTATTTCAATAGAGCTGAATAATTTTGGAGTTAAACTAAATTTTATTAACTTCGCACGGTTAAATAAAGAAAAATGGAGAAGAGAGAACTTAGAATAATATTTATGGGTACACCTGAGTTCGCCGTTGGATCGTTAAGGCGACTGGTGGAAAATGATTATAATGTTGTAGCCGTAGTAACTCAGCCAGATAAGCCCGTGGGCAGACATCAGGACCATTTGCAGCCAAGCGCAGTAAAGCAATATGCCGAGAGCGTAGGTCTGCCGGTTTTGCAGCCTGTGAAGATGAAAGACGAAGCCTTTCTGAAGCAGTTGGCAAGCTACAACGCCGATTTGCAGGTGGTGGTGGCTTTTCGTATGCTGCCCGAAGTGGTTTGGGATATGCCCCGATTGGGAACGTTTAACGTACATGCCGCTTTGTTGCCGCAATATCGTGGAGCCGC
>CAZPNJ010000092.1:0-7343 GCA_964587765.1 uncultured Prevotella sp. | reverse complement strand
CATAATGCGCCTGATATTATATGGCATACCATACAAAGCCACAGGCACGATAGCATTTGGCTTTTTGCCTGTCTTTTCTATTCGGTCCTGTATAGCTGCCTCCAACAAATCTGGGTCCATGTTCCATGTTGTTGACTCAGAACCAACAAACACTGGTTTTGCGCCAAGATATGTTATTGGGTTAGATGACGCGCAAAACGTAAAACTCTGCACCAGCACCTCATCGCCAGCCTCAACGCCACACGCTATCAATGCCAAGTGAACGGCTGCCGTGCCTGCGCTAAGTGCAACAACATTCTTGTTTTGCCCCACAAACTTCTCAAGGTCTTCCTCAAATCCGTTTACGTTTGGTCCGAGAGGCACCACCCAATTCGTGTCAAACGCCTCTTGTATATATTTTTGTTCGTTGCCGCTCATGTGAGCCAGACACAACAATATTCTTTTTCTTTCCATTTATATAATCAGCATTTAGTTTTTACTGTTTATTATTCTTGCAGGAGTACCCACGACGGTTACACCATCAGGCACATCTTTTATTACGGTTGCACCTGCGCCAATCATACAGTTCTTACCAATATGTATGCCTTGAACTATGGTTGCACCTGCGCCAACCCATGTACCTTCTCCAACCTGCACACAACCACACAGTGTAGCGTGTGGCGCTATATGGCAATAATCACCTATCACACATTCGTGGTCTATGCTTGCACCACTGTTCACAATGCAGTGTTTGCCTATCTTTGCCTGCGTCTGTATTATCGCCCCTTGCATTACCACACTTCCCTCGTCAATAGTTGCCGTTTTAGATATTATGGCTGTTGGGTGTATAGCCTTGCCAAACTCACACTTCAGCCCCTCCGCAATCTTCTTTCTTACCGCGCAGTTGCCTATGCTTATAATCATTGGCGAAAGTCCGTCAGCCTCTCTATAAACAGGTACTCCCATCAGTTCTTTCACTTCGGGGTTATCATCAACCAGCCCTTCCACCCTTACGCCTATTGCGTCAAGAATGTCAATGACAACCTTTGCGTGACCGCTTGCTCCGTATAAATACATCTGTCTGCGTTGATTTAGTTATGTCCGTTAAAGAATTCCATTGTGGCATTACCCTCTTGCGATATGCCATCTTTTATTATAACCTTACGTATAGTTATGAATATCACTTTCAAATCGGTCAACAAACTTATGTGGTCCACATACCATACGTCAAGTTTGAACTTCTCTGTCCACGATATTGCATTGCGCCCATGACACTGCGCCCAACCACTTATTCCAGGGCGCACGTCATGCCTTCTCGCCTGTTTCTTGCTGTATAATGGCAGATATTGTGGCAGTAGTGGGCGCGGACCTATCAGTGCCATATCGCCTTTCAGCACGTTTATCAGTTGCGGCAGTTCATCAATGCTTGTAGAACGCACAAACCGCCCCACCTTTGTAAGTCTGTCTGCATCGGGCAACAAGTTACCGTCTGCGTCGCGCTCATCGGTCATTGTCTTGAACTTCACCACCTTAAACAGTTTACCATGCAGTCCAGGACGCTCTTGAAAAAAGAACGCACCTGCTCCCTTATTGGCAAAGTGCAGCCAAACGGCAACTACCAACAGCAATGGGCTGATACATATAATCGCTATCAGGCTTATCCAGAAGTCAAAGAATCTTTTAAAGAAGTTCTTATACATGAATCTTTATTTTTATGCAAAAGTAAGACAAATACTGAACTTTAGCAAGCGCAAGTTATAAAACTCACTTCATCACCTCGTCGTAAAAGTCATACAGACATTGGCGCACGAAACTCTGCTCATAACGTGAAGCAATCATCGGTCGGGCGTTCTTTGCCATTCGCTCTAGCTCCACCTTATTTATATATATACGCTTCATTGACTCATATAGTGCATCTTCGCTTTTTGACGGTATTATAACGCCATTCTCACCGTCATGTATTATCTCTCTGCTGCCGTTAATATCGGTTACTACACATGGCAATCCCATTGCGCCAGCCTCAATAACGGTATTGGGGAATCCTTCACGATAGCTTGCCGATATATACACATCGCTTGCGGCATACCAAGGTCTTACGTCTTTCATTGCGCCAACGGCTTCAATAGCGTCGTTACTGTTTATCTCTGCTTTGGTTTCACTCTTCACTGGGTCAAGCGTTTCTTCATATCCTCCTACAAGCACCAGCCTTGTATCTGGATATTCGCCGTTCAGTCGTTTGAATGCGGCAACCATCTCATTTATGCCTTTATCGCCAACCACACGCCCCACGGTCAGAAACGTAAACTTGTCGCTGCGCAATTCTTCGGCACGGCTCATCACTTCCTCCGAACGACTATATACATTCAAGTCTATGCCTTTCACATTGCCATAGCCCAACACCCTGACGTTTTTCTTCGTTATACCATTGTTTACAAGGTCATTTTTCACTCCTTGTCCCTCGGCTATCACATGAGTGGCACAGGCACAGGTGAGCCAGTCGGTAAACATCAGTATTCTGCGTTTCAGTCCAGTTGATGTAGGGAACACCAGTCCTGTAAACGTATGCACTCTCACTGGAACTCCGCACAGCCAAGCCGCAATCATACTGATAAGTCCAGCCTTTGGTGTCATAGAGTGAACCATATACGGTTTCTCACGTCTTAGCGTCTTTATCATTTGGCATAGCGACTTCACGTCTTGCTTCAATGATATATGCCGTGCCATCTCAAGCGTAATACATCTTACGCCGTCGCTCTCAGCCAACTCCTGTTGTTCAGGGCCGGCACTCGACAGCGCCACCATCTCGTACTTCTGGTTCAGTTCCTTCATTACGCCTTTCAGAAACGTAAACGACATAGACACCGTTACGGCACGTATTATTTTCTTTTTCTTCTCTCCCATCTCGTCATTTCTTTGAATAGCTATTGTCCGTCAGTTTCACTAAACAATGATTAAACAGTGTTTAAACGCTGTTTAATTCCTGCTTATGCGAGGTAATATATACGGTACAAACACTCTCTTATATCCGAATTTCAATATCGGGAACAATGCAAGATTGTTGTAAATGAGGTTTACAATTCTTCCGTATTTATTATTCTCCATAGGCAATACCTCAAGAGCACGCAGTTTTGTGCGCAACTCTCTCAACTCTGAAACATTCAATTCCGAACTCAATATTCTTGATGTGAATTGCAACATTCCGTTCTGAGACAATCTGAGCAGATTGTTATACAGCTCCGTGTCTTTATCCTTTGTCTTTTGCCTATATTCTTCTACCACGTTAAACAGATACATATAGCCACGTATTGCGCTTCTCACATAGGCATCGTCCCTACGCTTTGTAACCTGTACATCATTTACGCAATAGCGATAAATGTCCGATGACGTTCTTCTTATTCTTGGGTTACACATCATTACACGCAGGTTGAACAGAATATCCTCAACAAGAGTTCTATTTTCAAACTCAATATTATTGTCTGCTATAAATTGTCTGCTGTAGAATATCGTCCACACTCCACTCAGCCACGCCCGTCTGTAATAGTCACGTCCATAACCTTCATAAACGATTTTGCCCTCCACACTGTTGGTAGCTCGCTTGGCTATGGCATGACCATCGAGCGTGGTGCTGTAAAAGCTTAATATATCCATGTCGTCTTCAAGAAAACTGTCTATCACAGATCTTAGTCCGCCGTCTATGAGATAGTCATCAGAGTCCATGAAATATAGATATTTGCTCGTAGCCAATGACATTCCAACATTGCGAGCTGAGGGCAAACCTGCATTTTCTTGATGCACATATCTTATTATCTCAGGCTGTCGCTCCGCATACTCTTTCATAATATTGAGAGTACCGTCAACAGAACCGTCGTCTATCAATATCAGTTCATATTCACCAGCATTCAGTCCTTGATTAAGCACCGAGTCAACGGCGCGCCTCAGCCACTTTTCCACATTGTAGCACGGCATTACTATGCTTAGCAGATATTCTTGCGTCATCTTATCAAGTTTTTAATTTTGAACATTAGCACGAACAGCCACGCCAAGTGCCACTTCACCATTCTGTATCTTACAAGTCCTTTGCGTGAGAACGCTTTTTCATCAAGCGTCTGCATAATCCACTCCGAGCCTGCGAATGTTGTGCGATATCGTCTCAAGTTGTCGTAGCTGTCTGTTATTAAGTTTATACGGGCAAGAAACTGAAAAGCCATTATCGTGTTCCGAAACATTTCCTTGTCCTGTTTATTTTCAAAGAACCGAGTTATACGCTCAGCCACATGTATCATCTGGTTTACTTGTCGTTCGCCATAACCAGCCGTCATTGCGCCAACGTTCATTCTGTTATAGTGGTAATAGACATCGTGTACCTGAGCCAATCGGCGACCATAGTAAAATAGTCGGCTCATCAGTCCATTGTCCTCCCACATATTCAGTCCGAGCCACGGCTGCACGTTGTGGTCAACGTACAACGAGCGCCTAACAAGTTTGTTATGCAAGTGTAACCCGATGATATTCTTATACCAGTCTTTCAATACCTCTCTGCAATCATTGGGCAACTCTCTTACTCTTACAAATTGCGGTCCGCCACTTGTTTCGTTCACCTCGTCGCATATTACAATATCTGCGTCTTCGGCCTTTGCCTTATCATACAATATTTTATAAAGATTGGTATCTACCCAGTCGTCACCGTCGCAGTGTATTACGTATTCGCCCGAAGCCTCTTCCATGCCTCGCTTTCTTACAGCCGCCTGCCCACTATTATATGACATTCTCACAATATGCGTGAATTTCTTTCGTCGGGGATACTTCTTCAACGTGCGTTGTATTATCTCAACTGATTTGTCAGGACTGCAATCATCTACGAATATTATCTCCATGTCGCTCAATGTTTGTTCAAACAGCGACACGGCACATTTCTCTATATAATCCGCTACGTTATATACAGGAACAATAACTGATACTTTAGGTTGACTACTCATTTTCAGATACAAAATTACACTATTCCACGCATAAAACCGAACAAATCATAAAAGAAAAGCCATTATCACTTTGTATTTCAATTCTTTTATCTATATTTGCCAACAGATGGTACGCTACCACTAACAATATATTTTACGAACCGATAACTAATTGATTTATGGCAAAACTTAATTTTACCGACCATCAGATAAAGGCTTTGGCTGCCGTAGCTATGAACCTCGCCACTGTGGACGGCAACTTCGGCGAAAAAGAGATGGAAGTGTATTTAACCTATCTCAAGAAACTCGCAGACAGTACCCATTCCTTTGAACGTCTTTGCCAACTTACGGAAGAGGGGAAGACCATGGGTAATGAAGCCCTTAACGTTATCAAAAACGAGTATGACAAACGGCAAAAGCAATTCGCAGCCAACCTGTTCAACGACACCGTGTGCATTGAGGGCAAGCATGATACCAACGAGTTGTTTGCGTTTATGGAAGTGATAAACACCTGCAGGCTGCCCTCTCCCAATGGTAGGGGAGATTTAGTCGAAGAGGGCGAAGACGAAGACGAGTGGCAAATATACCCCACCTTTATCTTAATGCACTACTACAACCGAGATTTACAACAAGTGCCCGGCACCAGCAGATTTGAATTCGTGCCTTGCACGGTAGAGCTATATCAAGCAGGTATCAAAGATGGTTATAATTCCTTAACAGAAATATATAAAGAGAAACTTCATGCTGATGGCATAAGTTGCCCCAACGACACCTCTGCCCTTGAGGAAAAATTCAAAAGCGTGAATTTAAGCAATATGTTCGGCGATTTGGCGAACTACAGATATGGCACAGTGTATGAGGCAGACGAAGAGTGGTCGCCAATCGTTAATATCGCCTTTTCAGAACAAACGCCTGAAGGATATAACGAAGTAATGAAAATGCTGCGTTTCGCAGGAATATATGAAAGAGAAAGTTGCACCCTCGTAGTGTCAGACAAATCCAAAGACGGACCTGTCATTTATAGCTTTACTAAAAAGCGGCAGATTAGAGAGGTGTTCAACGCCTTGGAAGACCATTTCGCCTATTCACTTTACCTATATCAGAACCCAGCCTACATGAAGAAGGTGGTTATGGAATGGCGACAGTCTATTGAAAAGCAAATCGATGGTCTGCAATACCTTTACAAGCACCGCATCGTGAAAAAGCAGGAGCAAGAGCCTGAAGAAGTGGTTGTGGAAGCAACTATAAAGAACGTGAAGGTGGACCTTAACGTTCCGCATGGAGGCGAAAAGAAACTGCGCTGCACACTCGACTTCGACATAAACGGTTGCAAAGGTGAATACTGTGATTACAGAGCTTATTTCTTTAAGGAAGGGGGCGAAAAAATCATTACCGAGGGAAAAGGCTATAGAGCCACAGGAGGACAATTAGCCGTGTTTAATAAGTTTACGCCTTCATATATGAGAAGTACATATACTGGCATGGAATTCTACGTGCCTATGTCTCTATTGCCGAAAAAGCACCTCTTCCGCAACACCAAGTGCTATTTTGAACTATATATCTGCAACGCTGACACCAACAGAACGCTCGGGCCATGCGTGAAATGTAGTTTCGAGGTTCCCGGTTCGTTTTAGGATAATCACCGCTATTATATAAATAACAATAATCGGACGATCATTGCTCGTTAGCAATGTAATCGTCCGATTACTTATTTATAATTCATTTTTCCACCATTCACATAACGGTCTAACATCTTGTCCCGCACTGATTTTAATTGATTCAAGCACGATTACTGATGCATCAACCTCACAACCCGATAAAACGATGTCATCAAGCTGTAGTATGGTGGACGTTTCGAATTACTTCTTGTTCAGAGCCAAGTCGGTGGTAACGGCTACAGCTACGGTAGCACCTACCATTGGGTTGTTACCCATACCAAGGAAGCCCATCATCTCAACGTGAGCTGGCACTGAGCTTGAACCTGCGAACTGAGCGTCAGAGTGCATACGACCCATGGTGTCAGTCATACCGTAAGAAGCAGGACCTGCTGCCATGTTGTCTGGGTGCAGTGTACGACCCGTACCACCACCAGAGGCTACAGAGAAGTAAGGCTTACCAGCCAACACGCGCTCTTTCTTGTAAGTACCAGCTACTGGGTGCTGGAAACGTGTTGGGTTGGTAGAGTTACCTGTGATAGATACGTCAACGTTTTCGCTCCAGTTAATAGCTACACCCTCACGAACGTCGTCAGCGCCATAGCAGCGTACCTTTGCGCGAGGACCATCGCTGTAAGCAATCTCATTCACTACCTTCAACTCGCCTGTGAAATAATCAAACTGAGTCTGTACGTATGTGAAGCCGTTGATACGAGAAATAATCTGAGCAGCGTCCTTGCCAAGACCGTTGAGG
>CAZPNJ010000091.1:0-7355 GCA_964587765.1 uncultured Prevotella sp. | reverse complement strand
TGGCTATAATAACGCTGTTGCTGGTGCTCTCAGCGTCTGATGTGAATGCGCAGACGAGGACGGACAATGGTGAAGAGTGGCAGCAGATGGTGCGAGAGGTGATAAACGTAGAAGAATATGAAGACTATGAACTGGAGGAACTGTTTGAGCGGCTGTCACACCTAAGCCACGAACCGATAAATATAAACCAAACTACAAAGGAGGAGCTTGAAGCGCTTCCTTTTCTTGATTTTACGCAGATAGAAGAGATAATAATGTATCTTGACCGCCACGATGGAATGGAGACGATAGAGGAACTGCGAATGTTGAAAAGTCTGAGCCGAGAAGAGGTTAGTCTTATGAAATATTTTGTGGTGTGTGGCGAAAGAGCGAAGAAAGCGTCTCTGCCGTCGGTGAAGACTATGCTGAAATATGGCCGCCACACTGTTATGGCAACGGCTGAAGTGCCCACATATAAGCGCAAGGGCGACTATAACGGCTACTTGGGCTATCAGTATAAACACACGTTAAGATACAGTTTTCAGTACGGACAGAAAATAAAATTCGGACTTACTGCCGCACAAGATGCTGGCGAGCCGTTCGGTTCTCTATGCAACTCTTGGGGCTACGACTATTATTCACCTTATTTTATAATGCGCGACGTTGGGCGAGTGAAGGCTTTGTGTGTGGGACGATACAGGGCTTCAATGGGCATGGGACTGATATTGAACAGAAATCTCAGCTTCGGAAAACTTGCTACACTTATGAGCATGGGCACACGCAAGGCAGGGCTTACGGCACACTCCTCACGTTCAGAGGCAAACTTTCTGCAAGGTGTTGCCGTCACTGTGAACATTGGCGGTGGAGTGGAGATGACGGCAATGGCATCGAGTAGAAAGATTGATGCCACGCTTGCCGATGACGGAACAATATCAACCATACTGACATCGGGCTATCACCGAACACCGTCAGAGATAAGTCGTCGACATAATGCCACGCAGAATGTTTTTGGTGCGAGCATTGGCTATACCTCCGGCGGCTGGCACGCGGGAGTGAATGGCGTTTACACCACGCTGAGCAGAGAACTGAAGCCCAACCAAAGTCAAATATACAGACGCTATTATCCAAAGGGTAGGGACATGGCAAACTTCAGTGTTGACTATGGCTATACCGCCGCTCGCTTTCAGATAAGTGGTGAAACGGCTCTTGACAAGCGCCGTTCCATAGCCACGATAAACACTCTGACGGTGTCGCCATCGGAGGAGTGGAAACTGTCGGCGGTGCAACGATACTATAACTATAAATATAGCGCACTGTTGGGCAAGGCAATGGGCGAGGGCAGCCGTGTGAATAACGAGAGTGGCATATTGCTTTCTGCACAATACCGACCCTGCGACTGGCTTACGCTGATGGGCTATACCGACATCAGTTATTTTCCGTGGGCAAGGTATGGGGCTGACTTCTCGTCGCACACGTGGGATAACTTTTTGGAGGCTACATTGGCGTTTAAGCAGTTGAAACTGAAGATGCGCTACCGACTGAAACGTGCCGAGAAAAACAACGAAGACAAAACGGCACTAATGGCTGACATTGGACGGCAGTTTCGCATAAATGCCGACTATAATTGCCGCCAGTGGCAACTGCAAACGATGGTAGCCTACAGTAAGAATGACTATAAACAGTCGGCAGAAGGCTATATGCTAAACCAATGTGCAGGGTGGAAACCGCTTAGTTGGCTGCGACTCTATGGCAACTTCGGATATTTCAACACCGACGGTTATGCCAGCCGTATATATGGTTATGAACATTCGCTGCTGTACTCGTTTTCAATGCCATCGTTTTATGGCGAGGGTATAAGATATGCTCTGAGCGCACGAATAGACGTCAGCCGTAGTGTGGTGGCAGAGGCAAAAGTGGCAACAACAAAATATTTCGACCGCAGTACAATAGGCAGTGGCTTACAGGCAATTAACGGCAGCGGCAAATGCGACGTAATGGTGCAACTTAGGGTGAAGTTGTGAAAAACACGGGCAAATGTTTTGCCATTTGCAGGGAATATTTTACCTTTGAAGCAGTAATAATTTCATAAAAGAAAGGGATTAGCTATGACTCTAAACAATAACGACACGATTTTTGATGAGCTGGAGCTACAACAGATAGATATGTTTGTGTGTAGAGAAATGAAGCGCCAAGTGCATAGATACACTAAGGCAATGTCCGGTTCTAAGAATATGATGATGCTTTTCGAGGAAAAGCTATCAACCATGAGTGATAAAGAACAGCAAGAAGCCATAGCGAAATACATTGACCTGAACCGCAGGGTTATTGACGGCATTGACTGGAAGATAATCGCTGCTAGGGCATTGTCTAACTATTGCGAAACATTCAGTTACCTGTTGGAACTGATTAACGACAAGCGTCGAATGGTGTGGCTGCTTCAGCATATCAAAGACACTTACGTTCGCTTCCACGAGGTGATAGAGGTGAATGGCAAGTTTGGAATTAAAGACTATAACGGCAATGTGGTGATACCGGCAGAGTATGATTTCCTGCGCTCACCCTACGTTTATGTTGATGATATGCGAGAGTTGCCGGTTATAGCAGAGAAAAACGGCAAACTGGGACTTATAATGCCCGATGGCAAAAACACTATCGTGGCACCGTTTGAATATGACGACATCTCTCTCAGAAGTGAACCGCCATTCTTTGAAGTGGCTAAGGGCGGCAAGAAAATGCTGATGAACTATAAGGGGGAAGTGCAATAGAAATAATATAAAAATATAAATGGAACAGAAAAAATCAGTTATTAACTCGTATGAAGAGTTTGAAGCATTGAAGGGCCAAGTGATTGGCGTTTCAGATTACTTAGTGTTGGACCAAGAGCGTATAAACGCATTTGCTGACGCAACACTTGACCACCAGTGGATACACGTTGACACAGAGCGTGCAAAGACAGAGAGTACATATAAGACAACCATTGCTCACGGTTATCTGACATTGTCTATATTGCCATATCTGTGGGAGCAGGTGGCAGAGGTAAACAACATTAAAATGTTGGTAAACTATGGCATGGACAAAATGAAGTTCGGGCAGCCGGTAAAGTCCGGGCAGTCAGTTCGTCTAATCGCAAAACTGCACGAAATAGAAAACTTGCGTGGTATATGTCGCACACAGATAAAGTTTGAAATTGAAATTAAAGAGGAGGGCAAAAAAGCACTAACTGGCATTGCCACATTCCTGTATTATTTCAACTAAACGAAAGAGAATGAGAAGATTTTTATTTTTATCGCTTTTAAATTTATTGCTCACTGGGTGTTTTGCCCAAGTGAGCAATTGTTTTAATATAGATGTTAGAAGCCATATTTATATAAATGGTGAACAGGACGGAGTAACTTCACATTTCGTTTTTGACACGGGAGCATATAATTTGTATAGTGATAGTACATTCTTGACAGACAGCGGATTGAAATATGACAGAATAGGACGTGCAAAACTTCCGGGTGCGGGCAACGAAGTTAAAACGGTGAAAATAATAATGAACCCTGTAAGCTACAAATTTGCAGGCAATAACTATTATGTGAAATCGCCAATACCGATATTTAACCTTAAAGCCATTCTTGGTGATTATGCCGATGGTATTATAGGGTGTCAGTATTTTCTGGACAAAGTGGTATATATAGACTACATTTTACAGAAAATGGCTATTGTGAAGACTGTTGATTCATTGGAACTGGAAGGCTTTACTAAGGTAAAGATTGAGCGGGAAGGAACACATATAGTTGTGCCAGCCACAATAACCTTTAATAACGGAATGATATTTAAAAAGAAATATATCGTTGATCTTGGCAGCGGTGGCTCTGTCTCTATAAACTCAGAGTGTGCAAAAGAACAGCAATTGAAACAAAATGCAGGTGAACAAATTGCATATAAAATGCTTAATGGTGGTGTTGGTGGTAATTCTTCAGGATACCAGTTTATGGCAAAAAGTGTAAATATTGCAGGATATAATATTGAAAATCCATATATAACTTATAGCGCTGACAGCTCTGGGGCACTTAGTGGTAAACAAAGACCTACTGCCGGACTTATAGGTAATAAGATTATGAGCAGGTTTGATGTCGTCATTGACTATCCAAACAATGTGTTGTATCTGCGGGCCAATAAAAATCTGAACAAAAATTTTGAAATAAACCATTGGGGTTTTGATTATACGGATAGAAGCCATACTCTGAAGTCATGGTGCGTTAATAGTATTGACAGCAACGGAAAGGCTGAAAAAGCGGGATTGAAACTTGGTGACAAGATAGTTGAGGTAAATGATAAAAGTGTAGTCGAGTATGATTACTGGGCTCAGAAGGAAATACTCAAGGGCAAAACTCTGAAACTAAAAACGGCAGATGGTTGCATTTTTACTATCGCCCTTTAGGAGTAACATTGATTTTATAGCCTACATATAGCATTACGTATCGTGGCAGTGAGCGCTGCCAAGTGTTGCTGTAGCCTGTTGAACTGATGTTATAGTCGGTGTTGGTCATTTGAGCGAAGATGTCGTAGGCAACAAGTCGCACGGTGAGTTGTTTCTTTTTCAAGAAACTGCGGCTTATCTGAGCGTTGCACATCAGATAGTCTTTGTTCATTCTGTTGTCTTCGTAGCCTCGCTGACTGCACATTGTCGTAGAGGTGGAGATGTTAAAGCCGAGTGGCATCTTCCATGTCATTGAAAAACCATAGTTAAAGCCATACACGTTTACGTTTTTATAGGTGTTGACGCTGCTTGTGGTGTGGTTGTAGTTAATGTTACCCAGAGCGGCGATTTCAAACTTTGACATTGGCGCAAACTTCAGATTAAGGTCGTAACGCCAGTTCCATGTATAGTTCTTAATTTTGCTGGCATTGAGGTCAGACTGTGCCCCTGTGCTACCGAAAAACACGTTTGTGCTATAGTTTACGCCAGCCGAGGAGGTGATATTCCAGTGCTTTGCACTGTCAAGGGCGGTGCTGAAGTAAACGTTTGGCGCAATGCCCCATGTGCCGTTTACATTAACGTCTTTATATGTATATGCGCCAGTGTGGCTGTTGTAAGTGTAACTGGTGGTGATGTTGTCGGTTTGTATGTTGGTTCTACAGTAAAACGATAAATTGCGGTCACGTTTTGGCCAATTTTTTGAAGCGTAGCCAGCCAGCGTGTGGTTGCGTGATGGCTTCAAATCAGGGTTGCCAATGCGAATGCTCAGTGGATTAGCCTCGTCGGTGAAGCCAACCAGATTGTTTATGTTTGGCAATTCATAGTCCATATTATACCCTGTCGAGAAATATATGTTATGCTTTATGTCGTTGTATGAATAGTGAATTGACGGTGCAAAGTATTGCTTACGCTGATAAACATAAGCATCGGTAGTCTTGCGCACATAGTGCTCTCGATTGCGAACTATGTTGTAATCCACTGAAAAATCAAGGTGGCTGTCGCTCTTGCCCTCTTCCGATTTGTTGTAGTTCGCTGAAACCGAGGCGGTGTGCAGACGATTGAAATCGTTAAATCGTAGACTGTTGTCAACGTCGATAAGGGAGTCTAAGTAAGCGGGCAATGCTCCCAGTGCAGGGTTTGCTGATTGCCACAGCGTGTTACGTTCAAGACGGTAAACAGGGTTAATGTTCGAGCCGCTTCCTTGACTATAAGTGCATCTGAAACCCAGATGCCAACCACTTAGCAGAGAGATGCTGTAAGTCAATGCTACGGCGAAATTATAGCCCTCAGTCTCGATGTCGGTGTATTGGTTGCGGTGGTCGTTTGGCTTGCCATTGTAGTAGTCGTAGTATGTGTGGTTGAAGTTGTTGTCGTCTCTGTTGCGGTAATTTCCGTTGAGTTCAAACAAAAGCACATCGCCCCACGGCAGTTTCCACCAGAAGTTGTTGAACATCTGAGTGTTTATGCCATGACCCTTGCCGAGCGACTGTGACAGCGTGGTGTTGACCAGAGAGTGCTGGTTGGCATTAAAGCCATTGGTAAAAACCGAGTCAAGAATGTTGGTGGTAGAGCCCATCTGCTCCGGGTCATTGCCAAACATGGCACTTCGGCTGCCACTGCTATTGCGTGAGTGGTCGTAGTTGAACGTTATGTAAGAGTAAATGCCAATGGGACTCGTTGGCTTCATCATTCTAAACGAGTTGTTGGCATAGACTGTGAAACTTTTGTTGCGGCTGTTATAGCCTGAACGGCTGAAGGTGTTGGCCTCCTCAAGGTATGATGCCGAGGCTGTGGTGCTCTCGTTCTCGGTGATGTCGCCACTGATGTTGGTCGCAAAGTTGTTGGTCCATCGGCTGTCACCGTCTTCGGTGTATATGTTTGCACTTACTTCACGGTGAGTTCTTGTGCCAGTAGGATTTGAGTAAACGTCCATGTCGCCGTCGCTACTTGGTTGAGACGTTTCGTTGGCATTGTTCATGTTGCCATACAGCGTAACCCTTGAATGGTCGGTAAAGCGCACTCCAAACAGTCGTGTGAGCCACCTTTCATTAGTGCCGCCAGCCACTTCGGCATTGGCTATGTAGCCCTTGTTGTATTGTCGTTTCAAACGAACGTCCATGGTCAGTTGCCGCTCACTTTTGTCATAGCCGAGAAATTTGCTCTCTTCAGTGGATTTGTTGAACACCCGCACGTCTTTAACCGTGTAGTAGGGCAAGTTTTCAAGCATCAGTTTGTTGTTGCCCTTGAAGAAGTCGGCACCGTTGAGCGTAAGGTTTTCCACCTTGCGGCCGTTGACAAGAATCTCACCGTCTTTTTTGAGTTCCACACCGGGCAACTGCTTTATCAGTTCGTCGAGCATACTGCCCTCAGGAACATTGAATGCGTCGGCATTGAAGACCATAGTGTCGCCTCGCCACACCAGTTTCACCTTTGAGGCTTTCACCACCACTTCGCCCAGTTCCAGTGATTTGCTGACTTGTTTCTTCAGATAGTGCCATGGCATATCAAAATAAGTGTTACGGGCTAAGTATTTCACTTCATACGATATAAACGCCGGCTCGTAGCCTTTCGCTTCGGCTTTGATAATGTATTTCGCTGGCATTGCAGGCACTTCAAAACTGTAAGCGGCATCACGCCATGGCAAGGTGCGAGTGGTATCTATGAATGTGCTGTCCTCGCCCAGCAGCGTAACAAAGGTGCTGTCAATGGCGTGGTGTGTGAACGAGTCCATGACGTGGCCCCATAGTTTTACCTTGCGCTGGCTCTTTTCGGCGCAAATCGGTTGCAAGAAAACGGTTAATAGCAGTAAGAATGTTAGTAGGCGGTTCATTTTTTCAAAGGATTTTCTATTTTGGGACCTGTTGGTTGAATTAAAATAATGCATACTTAACTTGCCCTATGGGCCTATGAT
>CAZPNJ010000090.1:0-7359 GCA_964587765.1 uncultured Prevotella sp. | reverse complement strand
TATAGAACCAAGCACTCGAATCGGCAGGTAAATTGCTTGCCTCCTCTGCCGGAACCTTATAATGAGTCCATGCGAGAATAGCGCCAGGGATAACTCCGCCAAGAGCCATACCAGCCTTGAAGAAGATGCCCGTCAATGCGTTTACAATGCCCGAAATGCGCTTGCCGGAAACATATTCGGAGTAAGAGATAACCTCTGGAATGAGCGCCCACATATAGCCTGTGGCAACGATGACACCTGTTGACTTAATGAACTGGGCGATGTATACCAAAGTGATATTCTCTTGAATAGATGATGTTTTGCTGATGACGTAAAGCATAACCATGCCAACGATGGCAACGCTGAGGAAGATATAAAACATATTTTTCTTGCCCACACATTTCTTAATAGCCGGTACAAGAGGCATAAATATGAATGAAGGCAGCGAGCCCAGGCCCATAAATACTGCCATTTCTATTGGCAGATTGTCAGAAGAAGCCCAGAGAGCGACAATGATTGGAACGCCAGCCGAAACGGCAAGTCCACCAACGTTGGCAAGAAACATTCTGACTGATGTGAGAATGGTAATCTCGTTAGTGTCTCTCGTCAGCGAAGCATTCAGAGCACCGTATGGCACATTCACCAAAGTGTAAAGCATAGAAAGTCCGATGTAGGTAACGTAAGCATAGACTATCTTATCGGTTGGTGATCAGCTTTGAAGCCCGTACCAGAATCAAAGTATCGCAAACTGCGTGAGAGGCTCACCCGCAAAAATCAGATAAGAGCGATACTTGCCCCACTTAGGTGTGTGCTTATCAACAAATGTTCCAACTAATGGGTCCCATACCACATCGATAAGCCTGACGACAAGGAACATTGTTGCCACAAGACCAGGGTCAAGTCCGTAAATGTTGGTATAGAAGAAAATCAAATACATGCAAATGGTCTGATAAATAAGATTTTGGGCAAGATCGCCTGAACCAAATCCTATTCGTTGCAGCCATGAAAGTTTGTAAAAGCCTAATGATTCTTGTTTAGTCATTTTAATAGATTTATGAATTTGATTGCAAAGGTGCTAATAATAATGTATATAAAAGACTACTTATGTAACAAAAACTTTTTATTATGTTTCATGCGAAGCAATGTTTGCGTTAAAAAGCATGCACCGTTTACGAAAGGAAAATATATGTAACATTTTATTTTGCTACTTATAAAACAAGGAACTAACTTTGGCATCGGAAACGTAAATCTATAAATAAAATCTCAGCGAAGATGAAAAATATAACATTGGTAGTTTTATTATCTCTTTTAAGTATTGCGAAGGCTGATGCCAAAGTACGTGTGTATATTGGCATTGGCCAAAGCAATATGGAAGGAGCTGTAAAGGCAGAGACTATTGACAGTCTTGGAATAAACGACAGAATCTGGCATATCCCGACATGTCAGTTTGATGGCAAGGACAGAGTTAAGTGGGCGCCACGAAAAGCAGTGCCACCATTGCACCACGGACTTTGCCCACTTGACTATTTCGGAAGAGTAATAGCCGAAGAGTTTAAAAACGATACCATAGTATTAATAAACGTAAGCGTGGGCGGCACGAAAATACAACTGTTTGACAAGGATAGTTGCGACGCTTACGCACACAGAGAAGACCACCCAAGTTGGTTTAAGTCTTTTCTTTCTGAATATGACTTTCAGCCGAGACAACGCCTGATAGAGGCAGCTCGTTACGCACAGAAGCAAGGTTGGGAGATTTGCGCAATATTATTGCACCAGGGTGAAAGCAACACAGGCGAAGTAACATGGCCAAAGATGGTAAAGAAGGTTTATAAAGATCTGCTTGCCGACCTGAAACTGAAAGAAAAGGACGTGCCTCTTATCGCCGGCGAAGTGGTAAGCAAGGAAGATGACGGCGCAAGTGGCGAATACATGAACCCAATTATTGACACACTGCCAAAGGTGATAAAGAACTGCGCCGTGGTTAGCTCACTGGGATTACCCGTATATAGAGGCGACGGCATGAACGTGCATTTCCAGTTAGTGGGAATGAGAACCTTCGGCATGCGCTATGCGGAGGCTTATCTGAAACTGATAAACAAACGATAACACATTATAAACAACTATGAAACGACTATTATCCTTGTTTTTTATTGCTGCCGGAACAATAGCTGTAAATGCTCAGACAGCAACTTTCTCTTATTTCAAATACTCTGGTAACGACGAGCGTTTTAACAAGAAGATTGAGAAAAGTCATCAATATTTTAATCCTGTCATAGCCGGATATGCTCCAGACCCATCTGTATGCAGAGCTGGCGATAATTATTATCTGGTAAACTCTTCTTTTACCGCTTATCCGGGCGTGCCAATATACAAAAGCAACGACTTGGTGAATTGGAAATCAATAGGACACGTGCTGAACAGACCTTCACAGTTGAGACTGTATGGACAGAACGTGAGCGGTGGCATTTTTGCGCCCGCAATATCTTACAACGAAAAGAACAAAACGTTCTATATGATTACAACTAACGTGGGCATGGGCAACTTCTACGTTAAGAGCAAAGACCCTGAGAAAGGATGGAGCGACCCTATTATGTTACCCAACGTTAGAGGTATTGACCCATCGTTCTTCTTCGACAAAAACGGCAATGGTTACATCGTGAACAACGACGAGCCAAAAGGCGGACATGAATATGAAGGACAACGCTCTATCGTTCTCCACTATTTCGACGTTAAGGGCGACAGCACTGTTGGCGACCAAATAGAAATATTGCGAGGCGGCACTCATGTGCAGGAACACCCTATATGGATTGAAGGTCCGCACTTGTTTCGTGTTGGGAAATACTATTATTTAATGTGTGCTGAGGGCGGCACTTGCGATTGGCACAGCGAGGTGATACTTAGAGCTAAACGTCCTGAAGGTCCATGGGAAGAATATACGGAAGGGAACCCTATACTAACCCAGCGCACAGGATTAGATCCAAACCGCAAGGATATAGTAACCAGCACAGGACACGCTGACATAGTTAAAGATAAAGATGGAAAATGGTGGGCGGTGTTCTTAGGCTGCCGTCCTTACGAGGGAGATATGTATAACACAGGTCGTGATACTTATCTTCTGCCTGTAACTTGGAAGAATGGTTGGCCAACCATATTGCCCAAAGGCGAAGTTGTTCCAACAATAGTTGAAAAACCTAACCTTTCAAAAGATCAGGCTAAATATCTGACAGGCAATTTCAGTTACACCGATGATTTCAAGTCATCAACACTCGACACACGCTGGATGATACTGAGAAACCCTGAAGGCAATTTCTATAAGTCTGGCAATGGTCTGGAACTGACACCAAAGAACGTAAGCATTGCAGAGAGGGGAAACCCAGCCGCACTGTTCGCACGTCAGCAGCACGAGTGCTTCAGCGCCGAAACAAAGGTTGATTTCACACCTTCTACCGAAAAAGATTTGGCTGGAATTGTGCTTTTGCAGAAAGAAGACTTTAACTTTGTATTCGGCAAAACAAAATTAAATGGCAAGACTGCCGTTACACTCACAAGAGCAGAACGCAGCAATGTAATGATTGCAAGCGCATTTGTTGAGGAAGGACAGCCTATCACTCTGAAGGTTGTTGGCAAAAGCCGCTACTATGACTTCTACTACGCAGTAGGCAACGGTGATTATCAACTCTTGGCAAAAGGCGTTGACGCAAGCAATCTGAGCACACACAAGTCTGGTGGCTTTATTGGCGCTTGCATTGGTTTGTATGCCACAAGCAACAATTAAAAAGATTAAGAATGAAGAGGTTTTATATTTTTTTGTTGTCTGTGCTTCTGTCTGTAGTTTCCTACGGACAGAAGTCATGGACAACCACTTGGGCAACAGCACCAGAGTTTACAGGTAAATGCGATATGCCTCAAAAGGCTACGCTGGCAAGCAACTCAATTCGCCAAATAGTACATATAAGCATCGGCGGAAAGACACTTCGTTTGTGGCTATCAAACAAATATGGCAACAAGCCCGTAGAAATAAAGTCGGTGTATATAGCCGATGCCCTTGACTCTTCGCTTATAAATAAATCAACGGCAAAGTATATTACTTTTGGTAAAAAGCGTGGCATAGTATTAAAGCAAGGTGAAGAAATAGCCAGCGACGCCTTGAAATATAATCTGAAGCCACTGCAACGACTGGCTATAACCATAAACTATGGTGCTACACCAGAAAACATGACATCGCATCGCGGGTCGCGCACTAATTCGTATATTGTAAACGGTCAACTGAGCCCGAAACAGAATGTTAAAACTATAGAGAAGTTGGCTCACTGGTATAACATAATGGCAATAGACGTTATGGGCGAAGGCAACGCGGCTGTCGCAGCCATTGGGAACTCTATAACTGATGGCAGAGGAACCACTACTGACGCTCAAAACCGCTGGACAGACGTTCTCGCCGAACAACTTCAAGCAAATGGCGTAACAAACATGTCGGTCTTGAACCTCGGTATTGGCGGCGCTTGTTTATATTATGGTGGTCCAAATGCCGCCGTAAATCGTTTTGACACAGACGTATTGGCGCAACGCGGAGTAAAGAAAGTCATCATCTTTGACGGCGTGAACGATATTGGTTGCAGCAATAACGACGCCGAGGCAAGGGCAAAGAAACTGATTGAGACCCTTGAAGCAATGGCAGAAAAGGCTCACGCAAAAAATCTGAAAGTATATTGCGCTACGATAACTCCTTTTGGCAACAGTTTATATGACGGCTATTTCAAAGAGGCTGCCAGAATGGTTGTAAACGATTGGATACGCAAAGCAAAGTGCTTTGACGGGGTTATTGATTTTGACAAGGTAGTTAGAGATGAAACAAAACCTAACACCCTTCAAGAGAAATATTCCTCTGACTGGTTGCATCTGAACCCTGAAGGCTATAAGGCTTTAGGCAAATATGCCGCTGAATGTCTGCTGAAAGAGTAAAAACTGCAACGCAACACTACTCTTCTAAATAGAACGAATGAAAATCTAAACAATAAATAAAGAATGAAGAAAATCTTAGCTTTATGTTTATATAGTCTGCTCTGCGCAAAAATATTTGCGCAGGGCGACGTATGGTTATCGCCACTACACGTAAACGGCAATCAACTAAACGACGCCGAAGGCAACAAAGTTTTGCTGCACGGCGTAATGGATACTCCTAACCCATACTTTAACAGTTGGCGTTGGGGGTGGAGTGCTGATGACAACAGCATACCTGCTTGTATTGAATACTTTAACAAACTGTTTACGGCAATAACTGACACCACCAACGGCGCTTACTGCACCGTTTTTCGTTTGCACCTTGACCCATGTTGGACTAACGACCCAAACATTACGAAAACAGGCGATGCCACTGGCGAGGCAAACATATCGCAATTTAGCGAGGCTCGTCTTCGCAAATATCTTGACTTTTTGTATTGCAAGCTGGCTGAGAATGCGCTGAAACATGGTCTTTATGTAGTAATACGTCCACCAGGAGTATGTCCGCAGAATATATAGGTAGGCGACAAATACTATTATTATCTGCTGAAGGTTTGGGATATTGTTTCAAGCCACGAGATGATAAAGAAATATTCCGGTCAGATATCATTGGAATTGGCCAATGAGCCTATAAATGTTTATGACTATTACGGCAAGGACAATGTTTTTGCCTGCAACAGTTTCTTCCAACCTATAGTAAACAAAATACGCCAGAATGGTTTTGACGGTATAATATGGGTTCCGGGTACAGGCTGGCAAAGCAACTACAGAAGTTATGCCACAGTACCTGTCACTGGCAAAAACATCGGTTATGCGGTTCATGCTTACGTGGGCTGGTATAACAATAACGACAATAACGCCAACGCTCAAAGCTTTATAAACAGTTTTGAGGCTTCAGTGCCAGTGGTCAAGACCAACCCAATCATCATAACCGAGGTAGATTGGAGTCCAGAAGTGCCAGGTGCTGGTCATACCAACGAACATGGCGAATATGTGCCAGGCAATATGGGCACATGGGCTACAGGCACAACTTCACATTGGGGCAATGCTTTCAAGGCAATGAAAGACCACTTCGGCAACATTTCAATGACTCTTACTGGTACGGGAGAGTATGTTGACATAGACAAACTGCTGAAAAACAGCGAAGTCGTTCCTGCCTTTAACGGCAATGCTGAAGCATGTGGAAAAGCTTGTTTCGACTGGTATGCCGACTATGCAAAGAAATATTTCCCCAAAAACAGCACCACTGCAGCGATTAAGAACGTAGATGCCGGCAAGACTTTCGCCAAGAAAGGCATTGATGACCTGAGCGGTCGTCGCTACACTTCGGTAAACAACCTGAAGAAAGGAATGTATATCATTGACGGTAAAAAAGTAATCGTAAGATAAGTAATATGAAGACGGTAAAATCAATTCTTTCGTGCGCTTGCCTGTTTGTTGCATTCTCAGCAGCTGCACAGACCTATCCTTATCAAAACCCTGCCCTATCGTTTCATGAAAGGGCGGTTGACCTTTGTTCAAGGCTTACTATTGAAGAAAAGGCACTGCTTATGCAAGACGAGTCGCCTGCAATACCACGATTAGGCATAAAGCAGTTTAACTGGTGGAGCGAAGCCCTTCACGGACTTGCCAATCAGGGTAACGTAACAGTATTTCCTGAGCCAATAGGAATGGCGGCATCGTTTGATGAGAATCTTGTAGAGAAAGTGTTTACGGTTGTTTCTGATGAAACACGCGCAAAATATAACGAGCAACTTCGCGATGGCATAGAAAACACTCGTTTTCATAGTTTATCCGTGTGGACACCTAACGTCAACATCTTTCGCGACCCACGTTGGGGACGCGGACAAGAAACTTACGGCGAAGATCCCTACCTAACATCACTAATGGGCGCCGCAGTGGTTCGTGGTTTACAAGGACCACAAGACACAAAATACAGAAAACTATACGCGTGCGCCAAACACTACGCCGTCCACTCTGGACCAGAATGGAGCCGCCACACGGCAAACCTTACCGACATATCTCCTCGTGACTTATGGGAAACATATCTTCCGGCATTCAAATATCTCGTTGAGAAGTCTGACGTAAGAGAGGTTATGTGTGCCTATCAGCGTTTAGACGATGAGCCATGTTGCGGCAACACTCGATTGTTACAACAAATTCTCAGAGACGAATGGGGATTTAAGTATATGGTTGTGTCAGATTGTGGTGCCGTCACAGACTTTTACATGAACCATAAATCTTCGTCAGACGCCGTTCATGCCTCATCAAAGGCGGTACTTGCGGGAACAGATGTTGAGTGTGGATTTAACTACGCTTATAAAAGCATTGCCGAAGCCGTAAAGCGTGGATTGATATCTGAGAAAGAGATAGACAAGC
>CAZPNJ010000089.1:5559-7398 GCA_964587765.1 uncultured Prevotella sp. | reverse complement strand
TAGAAATTCAGCTGTATCTACTGTTTGTGGAAGTATGATAGCCTCATTCAAACGCCCAGTACCAAAGTCGTTGGATATCTTTATGGGGAACATATTGGAATATGTTGACGTGTATGAGTTGCCTTTAATGGTGCTTCCGTCAATTAACCATAAAGAGTCTCTGTTTACGAGAAAATCACAAGTTCTGAATGCCCCCCTTAATTTAATATCTGTAATCTGATTCAACAGGTTAAGGTCCATATCGCTGTGATATGTAATAACAATATTAGATAGCATGTGCCACATCGGCAAATGAATGGTATCTTTGGTGGCTCCTTGACCTATTTTCCTACCCCAAAGCAGGTCGCTCTTTGCGTAGTTGGTCATAGAAGTCTGATCAATCTCTACTGTATGGCTATATCTGTTGTTGACTTCGCTAAATTCAAGCGAGTCTATTGCTGTATGCATATTTGTGTGAGCCGTATAGTTGTTGTGTATGGCGTATATGTTGATACTATGACCATCTTTGGGGTAACCGATTTCTTTAGTAGTGCTGTAAAGCCTTAATACGTTATGCTCAATGCCCATGTTGTCAGAGTAGTACGTTTGCGTATATGATGTACAATTACGTATAGGCCAGTAATGTCCGTTGTGTGCAGCTTCGGTAGTCGTGGCAGTGGGAGGATTTGACAGATTTGCCATAGCTGCTATGCTGCTTCCTCCAGCATCGTCAACCCATGTGTATATAATCTGTCCGTCACCGACTTTAGTAGCAAGACCAAAGTCTGTTCTTGTTTTTGCGTTGTTTCTCCCTTGCGAATATGCCCTGCCATCCACTGTCGTAGATATAGCAATACCATCAAGGTTACCAATAGAAGTTATTGGGTCTTCACTGGCATTATCAGAATCGCCGCATGCAGAAAATAGCAGTGCTGATAGCGCGAATGCAAATATGTAATTATACTTTGTCATCTCTAATTTACGTAACCTGTAGCACTTTGGTTTAATGTTGGATAAGTCGTACTTATATCAACGTCTTCCCAATCTGATACTTGGGTTTTAATTTTTATCTCACCCTTTGACAAATATAGGGTGAATAGATATTTTTTCCCGCCTTCAAGTATCAAATCGTTTGTGAGGTAATATGTGTAGGTTTCCCCCATATACTTAAAGTTTATTATACCAGTGCCTGAAGGGACTGTTTGCGGTGGAACGATTCCAACCCACTCATCGTTACCTGCTTTTTGTGTCTTTATCGTGTCTCTTGAGCCGTATGTTTCCAATACAAGCGAATTTTGATAGTTTGTTGTCGTGTCAATATAGAAACGACAGCATGTTTGAACGTTTTGTATTTTCATTGCAGCTGCCATGAGTCCAAAGGTCGTCATTGAAGATGAAGGCCTTACGGCAATCTTTGCCATAGCATGCTTGAAAGGAATAACAATGGAGTCTTTGGTATGTCTTTGCATCTTTAGTTCTCCATAAAGCATATCGCTTATATAATAGTTATAGTAACCATTGTATCCACTAATACTAGGACCTGCTTGCGTTTCCTCAACTTTATGATACCATGGGCTTGTCTTTTTCGGTAGATCTGCATAGCCTAATGTAACTTTACTTTTACCAGTAGAGTCTATAGTGGTAGAGTCTGTATGCCCGCGTTTCCTTAAAGATGCGGAAAGCTCGTCTGGTTCGTTTGTGTTGCTATTATATTTGAATGCGTATATGTTGACTCTGTTTCCAGAGGTTGGGTACTTTGGATTACGAGGGTCTTGTATAGGATCTAAGAATAATGCCCTTCTTGCGGTGTCTGGATAATAATATAAGTTTTTATATTCTTCAATTATATCATCAATTGAA
>CAZPNJ010000089.1:4826-5549 GCA_964587765.1 uncultured Prevotella sp. | reverse complement strand
ATAAAATGTCGCTGAAGAGAAATCATCAAGAATTACTCCTAAGTCTATAACCCACAGATGAATAATTGTGTTGCTTGGCGACATGTTATAGTCCATCCATGACGGGTTGGTCGCTCTGGTGGTAAGCACTCTTGTGCCGAATGATATATCTTCATCTACATAAGTGGTTTTTGCTCCATTGATGATGTCTTCGTCGAATTCATCAGAGGAACAGTTCCAGAATAAGATTGCTACTGCAATCATTATGCAGAGAGTGAATATATGTTTTATCTTTAGTGTCATGTGCGTCATATACCTTATTATATATAATGTGTATTATACGTACGAAGAGTCATTATTAGTCTTGCTCAGCTTCAATATCACCCTTAGGCACGTCTGTCCAGTTTTGAACTTCATACTTAAGCACTATCTGGTTTTCTCTTAATTTAAGGTGATAGATATATTGCTTATTGCTTTCTAATGTCATGTCGTCTGTCAGACGGAATGTGTAACTTGTCCCCACACTTAGAGTGACTCTAATGAATGGCATTCCGCTTGCGTAGTTCGGGTCAATCAAGTTTGGTGTGGTTTTATAGTCGTGTACTTTTAGCCTTTGTGGAACGACTATAGCCTCATTGTATAGTTCAGGCGTATTAGTACGATACCATACTGTGTCCAATGAAATGGACTGAACCGATGACAATGTGTCAGGTATAACTTGTGGGTTGGGCGCAGCATAGCCGC
>CAZPNJ010000089.1:0-4816 GCA_964587765.1 uncultured Prevotella sp. | reverse complement strand
GTTGTGGGTGGAGGAAGCTGTGCCGTTGTTATATAATTAACAATTTGAGCGGTCGATTTGCCTTGTGCTGTTAGTGTTGCGGTTATCTGGTCTATAACGTCGGCAGGGTAGGGAGTGTGTCCGTCACCAGCTCCAACTGAAGACTCTACTCCTAAAGAGTCATATCTGTGGAACCATGGGTCAAATACTAAATAGCAAGAAGTTACTGTGTTCAAAATCTCAATCTTGCTAACACTTACCCATTGGCTTGAGTCTAACTCAACGCTAAGTCTTACTTTTGACAATAAATGGTGGAAATGTAGAGTGTCCGTATCCTTAGTGTTTGGAACTCCAAACTCAGATGCGTACATAAGGTCACTTGCAGCATAGCCAGAGCCGTAAGTGCTCTTTTCGGTCTGGTTTGACTTTATACTATAATATAATGTGTCGCTTGGGTCAGGGTTAAGATAGTTCTTTCCTGGATAATCTCGGTCTTGGTAAAGAGTAGAACTGAAATTGCCGTGAAGTGCATATATGTTAACAGAGTCGTTATTTAACGGGAAATATCGCCAGTTTGTAGAACCTGACGAGTTAATTGGTGCCAAATAACCAACTTTGCTCGTTCCTAAAACTTGGAAAGTTGATGCGCCATACAACTGAACAGGCATCGGTGCCATTCCACCAAAAGAACTGCGACCTGATGGGCGACCCGTATCGAATATCCATGTATATACTCTTTCGCCAGCAGCTAATTCGGTGTCAAGGTTGTATGAAACTCTCGATTTAGCTTTGTTAATCGTTCCACCTCTTTCAGAGATGGAGGCACTTAGTTTAATAGGTTTGGGACCAGCGCCTTTCATCCAACTTTCATTTCCGCTTTTTACAACGTCATCGCTGTCAGTGCAGGACGTAAGAGTCAGTGCTGATAGCATTGCTAAGCACATAAACAATCTGCTGATTCCTTTTATTTTCCCTATTATCTTTTCAGCTCCAGAAATACTATTGTCTTTGGCAATATGTGCGTGTACTTTCCTCATAATATTCCAACTACAAATTGTTGTTATCCTTAAGTTTCGTATATATTAACGGGTCAAATATACGCATTTATTCGAAACGAACAAACTTTTTCGAAGTTTTTTTTGAATAAAAGGCTAAAAAAGAGACTTTCCCCTGCGTTTTTCAAGATTTAGATGTCAAAAATATGAGGTTTTTATACCTTATTATATAAATATAACGAAGGTAATTTATTTGTTATTTTGTCACGCTATGTCGGAATAGTGTTGTAAAGAAAAAACTCGCAATCGGCAGTTTTGCGATTGCGAGTTTGCGTCTTTTTATAAGTCCCAACCTACAGCTGACGCTCCAAGTACTGCGGCAGAAGAGCCCTCTAAACCGCTTATTAGGAATTTTGCTTTACCTTTAAATATTTTGAGAACGCTATTATTATAGCTCTCAACTAAAGGTTTCATCAGCAGGTCGCCTGCTTTCGTTAGTCCACCGAAGAAGATAAACGCCTCTGGTGACGAGAATGCGGTGAAGTCAGCGCATGCTTCTCCCAGCATTTTACCTGTAAATTCATATACTTCTTTTGCCAATTTGTCACCTTTGGCAGCTGCAAGACTTACCTCTAAAGATGTTATTTCTTCTTTCTTATATTCGCGCAATAGCGATGGCTCTACGGTCTTTTCAAGCATTTCCACTGCAGTGCGAGCCACGCCTGTTGCTGAACAATATGCCTCAAGGCAACCGCTTCTTCCGCAACCACACGAACGACCTTCGTGGCGTACCATTGTAACGTGCCCAAGTTCACCGGCAAAGCCGTCGCAGCCATAAACCAGTTGTCCGTTGACAACTATGCCAGAGCCCACGCCCGTACCAAGAGTTATTACTATGAAGTTTTTCATTCCGCGAGCCACTCCATATGTCATTTCTCCCAGTGCGGCAGCATTAGCGTCGTTAGTCAGGGCTGTGGGTATGCCTCCCAATTTGTCAGAAAACAATTTCGCCAATGGCACAACACCATCGTGCGCCCATTTCAGGTTTGGTGCAAACTCAATAGAGCCGTTGTAGAAGTTGCCGTTAGGGGCTCCTATACCCATTGCTTTAATCTTTTCTATTTCTATAGTCAATCTCAACTTTTCTATGCGTATTACGATATGCCTCCCAAGTCGAGTCCAATTACATAAGGTTTCATGCCCATGCTTTCGTTCATATTATTTAATCTTTAGTTATATTCCGATTGGCAAAGTTACTTAAAAAAGGATGATGCGACAAAGTTTAGAGCCTCAAAATTTGTCTAATCCGTTAATTTTTTGCACTTTTGCAAACATTATGGCTTTTCCATTCCAGTTGGACATATTGAACCTCATAATAAAAGGAATGCTAATTGGTGGCATAGCGTCTGCTCCAATGGGGCCTATCGGCATCTTGTGTATTCAGCGTACGTTGAACAAGGGACGTTGGTACGGCTTCGTTACGGGTGTGGGGGCGGCTGTCAGTGATTTCATATATGCTGCAATCACGGCGTTTGGCATGTCGTTTGTTATGGATTTCGTAAACGAACCACGCACGCTGTTCTTCTTGAAGATATTCGGTAGTGTGCTACTTCTTGCCTTTGGCATTTATTGTTTCCGTAGCAATCCCACAAAGAATATGCGTAAGAGCGGTCTTGAAAAGGGTAGTTACTGGTACAATGGCATCACCGCCTTTTGGGTGACGTTACTCAATCCAACCATCATATTCCTTTTCAGCGCAGCTTATTTGCAGCTGTCTTTCGTCGTGCCCGACCATCCATTGCTTATGTGTGTGGGCATGCTCAGCGTTCCTGTTGGCGCACTTATTTGGTGGTTCGGGCTTACGTGGCTTGTTGACAAAGTGCGTGGTCAGTTTAATACAAACGGTATAATCATTATCAACCGCATTATTGGCAGTGTGGTAATCATCTTTTCTTTGGTTATCCTCGTAGGCACTGTTTTCAATCTATACAGTTTATCGGTTTACTGAAAAAACTCACATTTATGTTTATAGCGCAGAAATTACGCAAGCAAAGCATTGCTGAATACTTGCTGTATATGTGGCAAGTGGAAGATATAATCAGAGCGTACGGTTGTTCAATGAGCCGTATTCGCAATGAATACATCGAGAAATTTGACTTTACAGAAGAACAGAAAGAAGACGAAACCGACTGGTTCGGCAATCTTATAAAGATGATGAACGAGGAGGGTAAGCGCGAGAGTGGCCATTTGCAAGTGAATGAAATCCTTATCGGCGACCTCGTTGACTTTCACGCACAACTTCTGCAAAGCACTAAGTTCCCGTTTTATAACGCTGAGTATTATAAGGTGTTACCGTTTATAGTTGAACTTCGCAATAAAGGTGACAAGACACAAAGCGAGATTGAAACCTGCCTTAATGCTCTTTATGGTGTTATGATGCTGCGTTTGCAGAAGAAAGAAGTATCTGAAAATACCGAGCATGCCATCAAGGAAATTACTACGTTCATGGGTATGCTCTCAGACTATTATAAAAAGGATAAAGAGGAAGGCTTAGAACTATGAATATACTTATAACAGGCTGTAACGGCCAACTTGGCAACGAAATGCAACTTTTGCAGGCTGCCAATCCACAGCATACATTTTTTAATACCGATGTTAACGAGCTTGACATAACCGACGCTGATGCAATAAACCGTTTCGTGCAGGAACACGAGGTTGACGGCATAGTTAACTGTGCAGCGTTCACTGCCGTTGACAAGGCGGAGAGCAATGTTGACTTTGCTCGCAAACTTAACACTGATGCCCCCGGCTATTTAGCTTCAGCCGTAAACGCCCGTGGCGGTTGGATTGTGCAAATCTCTACCGACTATGTCTTTGATGGAACAAACCATACTCCATACGTTGAGACCGCCCCCACCTGTCCTAACAGCGTCTATGGCGAAACAAAACTCGCTGGCGAGCAGGCTGCCCTCAGCGCTTGCCCACGCACAATGATTATTCGTACTGCGTGGCTTTATTCAACGTTTGGCAACAACTTTGTTAAGACCATGATACGTTTGGGGCAGGAAAAACCAGAACTTGGCGTTATTTTCGACCAGATTGGCACGCCAACCTACGCGCGTGACCTTGCCAACGTCATCATGACTGCTATAAATAAAGGTATAGAGCCAGGCATCTACCACTTCTCTAACGAGGGCGTAATCAGTTGGTACGACTTCACCAAGGCAATTCATCGCATCGCAGGCATAGCCTCTTGCCATGTTAAACCATTGCATACCAGCGAATATCCTACCCCAGCCAACCGACCACACTATTCGGTTCTTGACAAGACAAAGATTAAACAGACATACGATATAGAGGTGCCTTATTGGGAGGATTCCCTATGTGAGTGCATCAAAAAATTAACATCTACAAAATAAACTTATGAACGAAATAGAACGCAGGCGTACGTTTGCCATCATCTCTCACCCTGACGCAGGTAAAACCACCCTCACTGAAAAGTTTCTGCTCTTCGGTGGTCAAATTCAGGTGGCGGGAGCCGTAAAGAGTAACAAGATTCGAAAGACAGCCACATCTGACTGGATGGATATTGAAAAACAACGTGGTATATCTGTATCTACGTCGGTTATGGAGTTTGAATACGAGGGTTTTAAGGTAAACATACTTGACACCCCGGGTCACCAAGACTTCGCCGAAGACACATATCGCACGCTTACCGCCGTTGACTCCGCCATCATCGTCGTGGATTCAGCTAAGGGCGTTGAGACGCAGACCCGCAAACTTATGGAGGTCTGTCGCATGCGCAACACGCCTGTCATCATATTCGTTAATAAAATGGACCG
>CAZPNJ010000088.1:0-7483 GCA_964587765.1 uncultured Prevotella sp. | reverse complement strand
AAGTACACCAACAACCTTACAGTTGAGCCAACATCTAAATACACTTCTATCGCTCAACTCGTATTGAAAGACGAGAGTGCCGACCGTGCGGTTGACTATCTTACCAACCTCGCCATCAGCTATAACCGTCAGGCAAATGAAGACAAGAACGAAATAGCCGTTCGCACAGAGGAGTTCATCAATGGCCGTCTGGAAAAGATTAACGCGGAACTGGGCGACACTGAAGGCAAGCTTGAAAACTATAAGAAGAGCAATCGCATGGTTGAACTGAAGACCAATGCCGTTTCTGCCATTCAAAACTCTGACGCTTATAACAAGCAACTTAACGAAGCGAATACTCAGGTAGAATTGCTTAACAGCTTGCAGGACTACATGAACGACCCTGCCAACAAGTATCAGACCCTGCCCTCTAACGTAGGTCTTACCGACGCAAGCGCTACCTCACTTATCAACAAATACAACGAGATTGTTTTGGAACGCAATCGCTTGTTGCGCTCTGCCTCTGAAACTTCTCCAACCGTTACTCCACTGACAGCTCAGCTCAACGACCTCAACAGCAGTATTCGTGGAGCTATGAATCAGGCTCGCCGTAACGCACAAATTCAGCGTTTCAACATCGAAAGACAATACCAGAAGTATCAGGGACAGATATCTGAGACACCAGAACAGGAGCGTATGCTTACCCAGATTGGTCGTCAGCAGGAAGTAAAGTCAGGTCTTTACCTTATGCTTTTGCAAAAGCGTGAAGAGAACAGCATCTCTCTTGCCGCAACAGCCGACAAGGGTCGCTTGATTGACCGTCCTGCCTTCGCTGGCAAGGTAAGTCCGAAGAACAACATCATCATGCTTGTCGCATTCATTCTCGGTCTTGTCTGCCCTATCGTTATTCTGTTCATCGGTGAAAAGTTCCGCTATCGTATTGAGGGGCACAACGACGTAATGAAGCTCACACGTCTGCCTATCCTCGCCGACATTGCAGTTGCAAGTGATACGGCAAAGACAAAGGCCGACATCGTGGTTCACGAAAACAAAAACAACCACATGGAAGAGGTGTTCCGTAGTTTGCGTACAAACATACAGTTCGTTCTTGAGGAAAAGCAAAAGGTTGTTATGCTTACGTCAAGTACCTCTGGTGAGGGTAAGACCTTCGTTGCCGCAAACCTTGCCGTAAGTTTCGCCCTCCTTGGCAAGAAAGTAGTGCTTGTAGGTTTGGATATTCGTAAGCCTCGTTTGGCTGAGTTGTTCGAGATTGACAACCACCACAATGGTATTACCAACTTGCTGGTTCACCGCAACCCTGACGAGGAGATGCTTCGTCGCGAGGTGCTTGCCTCTGGCGTAAACCGCAACCTTGAACTTCTGCTTGCAGGTCCTATCCCACCAAACCCTGCCTAGTTGATAGCTCGCCCGTCGCTTGAGAAGGTATTCGCTATGCTGCGTGAGCAGTACGACTATGTAATTATTGATACCGCTCCTATCGGACTTGTTACCGATACGCTTATGGTTGGTCGCGTCGCCGACACCACTATCTACGTTTGCCGTGCCGACTATACCGCAAAGGAGACCTTCGCAATGATTAACGGCCTTGCAGAGGACGACAAACTGCCAAAGATGGCTATCGTAATCAACGGTATCGATATGTCAAAGAAGAAGTATGGCTACTACTATGGCTATGGCCGCTATGGCAAGTACAGTCGCTATAGTTATGGAAGCTATAAGTATGGCTACGGAGGTAAGTATGGCTATGGTTATGGCAAGTACGGACAATATGGTCAGTATGGACAATACGGACTCTATGGCTCATACGGAGAAAACAAATATTTGGATAAGAACGACGATTCAATAAAAAGATAAAAGCAAAAAGATATGATTATAGCAGTAGATTTTGACGGAACGATAGTTCAGCACAGATACCCCAGGATTGGCGATGAACTGCCATTCGCGACCGAAACGCTTAGATTGCTCATCAAGCAAAAGCACCAACTCATACTATGGAGCGTAAGAGAGGGCGAACTTCTTGACGAGGCCGTTCAGTGGTGCCACGAGCGCGGCGTTGACTTCTGGGCAGTTAACAGAGATTATCCAGAGGAAGAGGTGCAGAACAACAACCACTTCTCTCGCAAGATTAAGGCAGACATTTTCATTGACGACCGTAATCTTGGCGGACTTCCTGACTGGGGAACTATTTATCGCATGATTACCGAGAAGAAGTCACTCATGACCATTATGCGCGAGCGTCTTGGTCGTGCGCAAGAAGAACCGCCAAAGAAGAAACATTGGTGGCAGGATTTGATATAATTCGCTTTTAGCACGGTTATATATTATAAAGGAGGTAATAATATGAGAAAACTTGTTATGGCGTTGCTGGCGCTATTCGTTTCCGTATCCGTTTCAGCGCAGTTGATTAAGCCACGAGCAAAGACTATCAATAACACTCGCACGGCTGACATGAGCAAATATCTTGCGGGCGCTGTGCCTGAGGTTAACGGAATGGTAACTTTCTCAAAGCGCATTGCCGTCAGTGGCAAGAGTGCGACGCAGTTGTACGATGGCGTTTATGGATTCATATCAGCGCTGACCAAAGGCTCTAACATGCTTGATGGCACCATCATTAACAAAGCCGACAAGCAGTCGGGTACTATCATAGCGCACATTGCCGAACCTCTCGTATTCAAGAACACCGACTTTGTTATTGATTATACCGACTTGAGATACCGCTTTACGGCTACTTGCGCCGACGGTCAGGTATCCGTGCGAGTTGACAGCATTGTTTACGACTACGAAAAGGGACGCCCCACTTACATTCACGCAACGGCTGAGGAGTGGATTAACGACAAGAATGGCCTGAACAAAAAAAAGACCAAGTTAAACCGCATATCAGGTAAATTCCGTACTAAGACCATTGACAGATTTGACGCCCTTTTCGCTGAAATTGAGAAGAAACTAAAATAACCCGATATGGAGAACGAGGAAACCACCAGCCGACATCATCGCCTGAAACCACTCGAATATAAAACCTCGGGCAGCCACTTAGCTTTGCGCAATTGGCTGAACCTCGCTTTTATGATATTGGCAGTCATTGGCGTAGCGCTTTACTTCATGGTAGGCAACACGCCAGGTACGGTCGTTATGCTTGTAGCCGTTGTAATAAAGATTGTAGAAACTTGTATTCGCTTTATTCATTGATGAAAAGACTATTTCCTGTTATTGCTTTTTTGTTTGCCGCCCAGTCACTATGCGCGCAAACAGACGCTTTCAACCAGATAAACGAAAATGGCGAGATAACCAGCCGCGACGGTAAGGTTAGCCCCGATTCGCTCGGTTCCGACGAGGAAATACCTACAGGCATATACGTGTGGACCATTGACGACCGCTTCGGCGACATAACGAAAGCCGAGCCCGACACCGTGCCACACATGTTCATGAACACTATATTCACCACTGGTCTAAGGGGCGAGTTTAACACCACGGGCAACCTTGGGTCGCCCCGTATCAATCGTGTGTTTGCCGACCGTGAGGCTACCAGCCAGTTCCCCTTTCTGCAACCTTACGACTTTATAATTACCCCCGTTAGTAAATTCCACTTTACCAACACGCTGTCGCCAATAACCAACCTCACCTACAACACTTGCGGCGACCGCACCAATGGCGAAGACCATGTCACCGCTCGCTTTGCCGTCAACGCAAGCAAACGCCTGGGCTTCGGCTTTAAGTTCGATTACCTTTACGGCAGAGGCTACTACAGCCAACAGAGCACTTCGCACATCGACTACACTATGTACGGATCTTACCTTGGCGAGCGCTATCAGGCTCACGCCATTTTCTCTACCAACCACCAAAAGGTCACCGAAAACGGCGGTATCACCAACGACAACTACATAACCCACCCCGAGAGTTTCGACGACACGTATCAGACTTCCGAGATACCGACCGTACTGACCGGCAACTGGAATCGTAACGACAACCAGCACTTCTTCCTTAACCACCGCTACAGCGTTGGCTTTAAGCGCAAAGTGCCAATGACCGAGGACGAGATAAAGGCTAAGAAGTTTGCCATTGAGTCGAACAAAGAGAAATATGCCGAGCGCCGCAAAGAGCTCGCGCGCAAAAGGGCACAACTGTCGGGCGAGACATTCAACGAGGACGAATACGACAACAAACAAGAGTTCTCAGGTCGCCCAGAGGGAGCGCGCATCGTGGGCACAGAGCCTGTCGCCAGCGAAAAGGCTGCCGCTGACAAGACTAAGACCGACACCAGCCGAGTAAACAGAGCCGGCATAGCTAAGATAGACAGCCTGCTCGCACTGCAAGACCAGCGCGAACAGAACATTGACACCTCGTGGACCAAAGACGAGTATGTGCCAGTAACCAGCTTCATACACACCATTCAGTTTGACAACTACCGCCGCATCTACGAGGCTTATGCCTCGCCAAGTGGCTTCTACAATAACGACTACGGCAACGTAGGGCGCTTCAGTGGCGACTCTATCTACGACGAGACCCGTCACTACAACATCAAAAACACGTTCGCCATTTCTCTGCTCGAGGGCTTTAACAAATGGATGGCTGCCGGTTTTAAGGCTTTCATAGCCAGCGACCTGCGCCACTTTGAGTTGCCCGACACGGCTCGCCGCACCACTACTTACAACGAGCACAATCTGAGCATTGGCGCACAGATTAGCCGTACACAGGGCAAGTTGTTCCACTTCAACGCCATGGCAGAAACATGGCTCGCAGGTGAAGACGCAGGCCAACTTAAACTGAGTGGCAACGCCGACCTGAACTTCCGACTTTTTGGCGACACCGTGACGCTTGCCGCAAGCGGTTTCTTCAGTCGTGAAAACCCATCGTTCTATTTCCGCCATTACCACTCGCGCCACTTCTGGTGGGACAACGGCCTTGACATGATGACCCACACCCGCTTGCAGGGGTTGTTTAACTATCGCAAGACTCGCACCACACTGCGCTTCGCCATCGACGAACTGACAGACTACACATATCTCAGTTCACGATACGAAACCAACGAAAGCTATAATCGCCTGAACCTCGCTGTAAACGTTCGTCAAAGCGGTTCGCCAATAAGCGTCATTACGGCATCGTTGCAACAAGACTTCACGCTCGGTCCACTCAACTGGGAAACCGTACTCACCTATCAGAAGTCAACCATGCAGGACATCATACCCGTGCCCGACCTTAACGTTTACACCAATCTGTACCTGCGCTTTAAGATAGCCCATGTACTGAAGTGCGACTTCGGTGCCGACATACGTTACTTCACCAAGTATTACGCACCCGAATATTGCCCCGCGCTGGGACAGTACACCGTTCAGGGCAGCACCAACAAGGTAGAGATAGGCAACTATCCACTCGTCAACGTTTACGCCAACTTCCACTTGAAGCACACCCGCTTCTTTGTAATGGCAAGCCATGTAAACGCTGGCAGCGGCAACCTCGCCTACTTCGCGTCGCCACACTACCCTCTCAACGACCGAGTAATACGCTTCGGCGTCAGCTGGAACTTCTTCAATTAACTTTCCCCTACACACACAACAAATCCGATTATAGGCACACAAGAAATTGTATTTCCTTAATCGCATCATATACTTTAAGCTGATGCATATTGTACTTTAAGTTAAAGTATGTCGTACTTTAAGTTAAAGCATAATGTACTTTAAGTTAAAGCATAGCGTACTTTAAGTTAAAGCATAAATCCTATGTTATAAAAACGACAGAAAGAGTTAGTAAAATAGAAACTTTTGTATTACTTTTGTATTACCTTTGCCTTACATAAATCATACATTCACAAACTTAATAAAGACCACTTGACCCACACCCCCACCATAGGCTGCAAGGCAAAGCGAGAAAAATAAAAGGAATAGAGGGAAACGTTAGTAAAGCAAAACGAGATTAGTAATGGGCTTGACTGGCTAAAAAAAAACTCCCACCGAGGCGGGAGTATAGGTTTATAACCTTCGGCCATTACAGCCTTATTGTGATAAGATGAAGGAAAATCATCTTTCTGTTGGCAAAGATAAACAAAAAGTATTGATACTTCCAAATTATTTAGTAGATTTGTGCGATAAATAATACTAAGCAATATAATATGGAAAAGATTTTAGGCATAGACACCGGAACCAACAGCCTTGGTTGGGCTATAGTTGAAAGAAATGAGAGTAGCAACACTTACCAACTGAAGGACAAAGGCGTACACATATTTCAAGAGGGCGTAAAAATAGAGAAGGGTATAGAGTCATCGAAAGCAGCTGAGCGCACCGACCATCGCGCCATAAGGAAAGGCTATTATCGCAGAAAGATTAGAAAGATAGGACTATTGCGTGTGCTGATAAAGTATGGGCTATGCCCCACTCTATCTGACAATGAGTTACGCGACTGGCGCAAGAACAAGGTGTATCCGAAAAGTGACGCCTTCATGAACTGGCAACGCACTGACGACAACTACGATAAGAATCCCTATCATTACAGATATATTTGCCTGAACGAGAGGCTTGACCTTGAAAAAGAGGCTGACAGATACACACTTGGGCGCGCCTTGTATCACATAAACCAACGCCGAGGTTTCCTCAGCAACCGAAAAGAGCAGACCGACAAGAATGAAAACGGAACGGTGGAGAAAAGCATAAGTGAGCTTACCGAAGACATGAATAACGCTGGTTGCAAGTATCTCGGCGAATACTTCTACACGCTATATAAGAAAGGTGAAAAGATAAGGAGTAAGTACACGTCAAGAGAAGAACACTATCACGCCGAGTTTACAGCCATCTGCCAGAAACAAGGGCTGCCCCAAGAAGAGGTCAAGGAACTTGAACACGCCATATTCTATCAGCGTCCATTAAAGTCGCAGAAAGGACTTGTGGGGACATGTACATTAGAGAAAGGCAAACCACGCTGCTCTACCTCTCACCCACTTTATGAGGAGTTCAGAATGTACTCGTTCATAAACAACATTAAAATAAAGACTCCCTACGACGATGAGCTGCGCCCACTCACGCCAGAGGAAAAGAAAAAGATATTGCCAAAGTTCTTCCGCAAATCGAAACGCACATTCACCTTTGAAGACATTGCCAAAGAGCTATCGACAAAGAAGAACTACGGCTATTACAAGAACAACGACGGCAAACAATATAAGTTTAACTACCACATGGACACCACTGTGGCAGGTTGCCCCGTGATAGGTGCGCTGAAAGACATCTTCGGCGACGACTGGGCTGACGCCATTTGTGAGGTTTACACCCTTGCCGAGGGAAAGACACAATTGCAAATAATCAACGACGTGTGGCACGCATTGTTCTTCTATAGCGACGAAAGCAAACTGAAAGAGTTTGCCATGAACCGCCTTCAGCTAAACGATGAGGACGCCACAAAATTCAGTAAAATCAGTTTGCCGAGCGAATATGCATCACTATCTCTAAAAGCCATAACGAAGATATTGCCTTACATGAAGGAGCGAGGGCTGATATATTCT
>CAZPNJ010000087.1:3867-7719 GCA_964587765.1 uncultured Prevotella sp. | reverse complement strand
GTCACAGGATGTGGATGTGGCAGCCAATGATCCTCTAAAATCTGATAATCTCATGTATACGCTGCACTTCTATTCAGCTACTCATAAACAGCCCTTAAGAGATAAGGCACAGTATGCCCTTGACAAGGGACTGCCGGTATTTGTGACGGAGTTTGGCATTACGGCAGCTTCAGGTGGTTTCCCACTGGATAAGGAAGAGGGAGACCTCTGGATCGAATTCCTGGAGAAAAACGGCATCAGCTACATCATGTGGAACTTCTCCCGTGCCGCTGAACCTTGTGCTGCCCTGACCCGCAGTTCCTTAAAAACCAAGGACTTTGTAATTGAAGACTTCGCCACCCTCCTCACCCTGTAAACTTTATAAAAGCAAAATATATTTATGAGAACAGTCATTTGCTCTGTTTTTTTATTTCTTTCGATTACCACAAGCGCCCAAACCTCATTGCAAACGGCGGGGGTATATTACGCTTACCCTGCTGTGGAGAAGTCGGGGACGATGCCAGTCGCCGGCTATGAACCGTTTTACGTAAGTCACTACGGGCGGCACGGCTCTCGCTGGCTGACAAGTGACGACCGCTACAAGTTCGTGATGCGCTATTTCGACAACAAGAAAGAGCTGACGCCACTGGGCAAAGACGTAAGACGGCGACTGAAAAAGGTGTGGCGCAACGCACGGGGCAACGGCGGCAAGCTAACGCCGATAGGCGTGGCGCAACACCAGGGCATAGCACGTCGTATGCGCGAGGCACTGCCCGAGGTGTTCAGTCCCGGTGCAACGGTTACGGCTCGCTCCAGTAAAGTGGGGCGCTGCCAAAAGAGCCGAGATGCCTTTGTATGGCAACTCCTTGCAAGCACTCAACTGGTTTGGATTGACGCCTCTGCCACAGACAGCGACGCACACCTCATAGCCTACGACCCACCTGCGGTAAAGCAGTTAGAAAGGGCGTATAAGCCCCACCCTATTGACTCGCACCGCTTTACGGCGGCACTATTCATTCACCCCGAACGAATACCTGAAGCCACACGCTTGATGACCGAGATGCACACCATAGCGTCTGACATGCAGGACGTGGGACTGAGCATCGACTTCTTTGACCTGTTCACACGCAACGAGCTGCTACAGATATACCGAATCAACAGCGACCGAATGCAGACCATGCACGGCAATGTTCCGGCAAACCGTGGCATTGCCGCCGAAAGCGCCGTTGAACTATGGCAAGACTTCGTCACTCGTGCCGACAAAACCATTCAAACCAATGCCCACAAGGCAGACCTGCGCTTCGGTCACGACTCTAACCTGATGCGACTGCTCAGCCTGCTTGAACTGAGCGACCGCCCTCTTTACGAGCTTGTGCCAATGGCTGCGAACCTGCAACTGATATTCTACAAGCCCACGGGCGAACGGGCAACGGCGCAAAACACATTAGTCAGATTGCTATTGAACGAGCACGAGGTGCAGTTGCCGTTCTCATTTAGCGGCGTTCTGCCCACGTGGCAACAGATGCGCCAATATTATGAAAAGCGAATCGCCGACCTAAAACACATACACCGCCTTTATGGCATAAACACTATGGTTGGCACAGCTCAGGCAAACACGCTCACGGCAGGCGTCTTCGGCAAAGGCTCTGAAGAGCATGGGCAAACACTTCCGGCGGTGCTCGCACCAAACGGACAGGCTTTCTGGACACCCCAGACCCAAGCCACCGAGCAGAAATGTCTGGCACCCTATTACTATCGTGACAGTTTGTTTCAGGGCATACGCTGTTCGCACTGGTTAGTTGGCGGCTGCACTCAGGACTACGGCTCGTTTACCATAGCCGTGCAGAGCGGACAAAAGAGATTAGAGTCATGGCAACGTGCAACACCGTTCAGTCACCGACAGGAGATTTCTCACCCACATTATTATAAGGTGTATCTGCCCAAAGAGCGTCTTACGCTTGAGCTTACGGGCGCAAGCCACTCGGCACTGCTTCGAGTTACTTCTGACCGCGACACTACCATTCACCTGATAGTGGAGTCTAACAGCGACCACCACAAGGGTTGGGCGAAACTAAATAAAGACGAGGGCATAATCAAAGCGCAGAACACCGTTCACCGTATCTACCAAGGTTGGGGCGAAGAGGCTGGCTTCAGCGGTCACCTTGTAGTGCTTCCCTTAGGCGTTGAGTCGCCGACGGGCTTTCTGAAGAACTCCGACAGGCGTCACGGTCGTCCGGGACAGCTTTCACGCATAGGCGGCGAGGGCGACCCCTGCGACAGCATAGCCAGTATGACATTCACCGTAAAGGCTGGCGAACCCATGGTGTTTGCCATCGGTTCAAGCCTGTGCGATGAAGATGGAGCTATTAAAAACCTTTTCGCCGAACTGATAGGCAAGTCGTTTAACGAGGTGTGCCGTAGTCTGGAAAACCTATGGGCTGAGCGCCTAAGCCGCATTGACGTAAGCGATGACGACACTTCGGCAGTAAACCAATTCTACGGCGCTCTTTACCGTGCGTCGTTTCTGCCGCGCGAGCTCAGCGACATAGACGGGCGCTATCCCCGATTTGCCACTGGCGAAATTCAGTCGCCGCAGAAAGGCAAGGCGCGCCGCCGCTACACCGATTTCTCCATGTGGGACATCTATCGCGCACAACTGCCGCTGCTTTACATCATCGAGCCCGACATGGCTTCCGACATGATGCAAAGCCTCGTGGATATGTACGAAGAGGGCGGCTGGCTGCCTATATTCCCCTGCTGGAACTCTTACACTGCCGCCATGATAGGCGACCACTCAGTAGCCGCCCTCGCCGACGCATGGGCGAAAGGCATCAGAGGTTTTGATGTGGCTACGGCGTACAAAGCGGCTCGGCAAAACGCTTTTACCCTACCCCAGAACTTCGAGGACTATAAGAACGGAATGGGCAGACGTGCCTTGAAGTCTTACATGAAGTACGGATATATTCCGCTTGAGGACGGCGTGAAAGAGGCGTTTCACCACAACGAACAAACCTCACGCACACTGGAATATGCCTTTGACGACTTCTGTGCGGCTCAGTTGTGCCGAGCCGTTGCCGACAGTCTGCCACAGGCAAAAAAGGACTACGAAATCTTGTTAAAGCGCTCACAAAATTGGCGCAACGTTATAAACCCAAAGACTGGCTACGCTCAGGGGCGACATAAAAACGGGCGATTTGACTCAACGCAGGTGTTCACGCAGCGCCAGAGTTACATAACCGAGGGCGCACCATGCCACTACACATGGTACGTGCCGCACGACGTAAACGGTCTCATAGCCACGCTTGGCGGAAGGGAACGGTTCACACAGCGCCTCGACAGCCTGTTCCTGCTCAATCGTTACTGGCACGGCAACGAACCATGTCACCAAGTGTCGTATCTCTACGACTATGCCGGCGACTTAGCCAAAGCGCAGCGATGGGTTCGCCACACGCTGCTGACCGAATACAACGACACCCCGGGCGGACTGTCGGGCAACGACGACGCGGGGCAGATGTCAGCGTGGTACGTCTTTTCGGCCATGGGCTTCTACCCCGTTTGTCCGGGCAAGTCGGAGTATATGCTCGCCTCGCCCATGTTCAAGCAGATAAAGATACGAACCGCCACGGGCACTACATTCACCATCAGCGCACCCCACGCCAATAGAACGGACTACCTGATGCCAAACGTCAGCCTCAACGGAAAGCGTCTGACCGAGCCCCGAATATCGCACGAGAACATCACCGCCGGCGACACATTATATTATAATAAGGAGTAATCTATATTGAAAGAAGTTTCCCATATCTCAGTTATAATCAACGGCAAGCACGCACTGCCGCTATTGCTCGCACTGCAGATGTCGATGGCAGCCTCAGC
>CAZPNJ010000087.1:0-3857 GCA_964587765.1 uncultured Prevotella sp. | reverse complement strand
TGCTGGTAGCCGACATCGACTCGAAAGCACCCGTAGGCAAGGTGAAGATTTGCACCGACCGCAACCGCACTTACACCACTGACTATACGGGACACGTCGTTATCGACACGTTTTTCAAGACCGCCACGGTGGCTCACCCCACCTATCTGAGCCGCATTATTGACCTGAAACAAACTACCGACACCATATTTCTGTTGCCTAATATGCTGAAAGAAGTCGTGATATTTGGCGAAAAGCCAATAATTCACTTCGACTTCAACTTTAAGGCGGGCAACGGTCCGGGGCAATTCAAAAAGCCCTCGGGCTACGACTTTCTGGGTTGGCTGAAAACCTTTGAAAAGGGACACCGCCCAAGCCGTAAGGAACAAGAGAAAAACAAAAAGATTTGGAAGGACTATTAAGTTCAGTTTATTTCATTGATTTTCACGCCCTACACAATTTATTTTCACGCCTAACAAAAGCCGTCTTTACGCCTTAGTTGATGAACTCTTTCAGTAGAGAGGAAAAATTCTCTCAGCTGAGAGAATTATTTCTGTCAACTGGGGGAATTATTTCTCTCAGCTGAGAGAGATTTTTCTGTCAGCTGACAGAATTTGTTCTATCAGCTTAAAATTTAGCAAAACGAAGCTGAGAGAATTTTTAATGTTAGGCCAAAAGAATGGAAAAGTAGCCTATGAAAAATGAAAAAATAGCGTTTGAAAAACGAAGAAAGCGCCTATGAGAAAGAAAGCGAAAACCGCAACCAAGACACGGGTTAAGGCATTGCGCCCCCATTTTATCGGTATAAATATTAAAAAATTTGGCTAAAAATTTTTATCGTTAATACTTTTTATGTATGTTTGCACGGTAATAAAACCTCAAATCATAAACGAACTATCCGTGCGAACCGTTCTATTAACAATCATCAGCTCACTGCTATTTGCGCAAACGATTGACGCAAAAACTATCAATGTATTAGAATATGGAGCAGTGGGCAACGGTATAAACGACGATGCTATAGCCCTGCAAAAGGCAATTGACGAGTGCAGCCAAACGGGTGGCGGACAGGTGATTTTGCCTGCCGGGCGCACCTATCTTTCGTCTCCATTAGAGTTGAAAAGCAACGTTGACCTGCACATTGAGGCCAACGCCACGCTGCTTGCCAATCCAGATTGGGACAAATACACCCTTAGCGCATTTGGTGAGAACAAGGGCGAGGGCACTATGTGGCTCTACGCTAACGGCGCACAAAACATTTCAATTACAGGCACCGGAACGATTGACGGCAACGCTTACCGATTCATGGGCAAAGAGCTGTTCGACTCTTACGAACTGCTGCCAAACGAAACGCTTCAGGACGGACGCAAGCGCGGAGAGTGGGTAAGGCCTCACGTTATGACACTTGTCGGCGTAAAGAACCTTACCATAAGAGACGTCACAGTGCGTGGCGCCGCTTACTGGACCATACACCTTGCGGGCTGCGACAACGTGGTAATCAGTGGCATAGACCTGCTTAACGATATAAAGATACGCAATTGCGACGGCATAGACATAGACCACAGCAAAAACGTAAGAATATCTGACTGCCACATAGTAAGCGGAGACGATTGCGTGTGTCTGAAAAACCGCCGCGAATACTCAGCTTATGGCTCTTGCCACGACATAGTGGTGACGAACTGCGTCATGACAAGCCGCTCTTGCGCCATAAAGATAGGCTCGGAGAACGTTGACTCAATCTATAACGTGGCTTTCAACAACTGCATAATCACCGCAAGTAACAGAGGACTTGGCATACAGAACCGCGACGAGGGAACGGTAACGAACGTAACCTTCTCAAACATTCAGCTGGAATGTCTATTATGGTCAGACATCTGGTGGGGCAAGGCAGAGCCGATTTACGTAACCGCCTATCCACGCAAAGACAGCAACGACAAAGACGGTAACTGGCGCTTTCCTAAGGGACAGACTCGCGGCACCTGCGGCGAGGTAAGCCAAATATTCTTCAACGACATAATTGCCACTGCCGAAAGCGGATGCTTCGTCGGCGGCGACAAAACAGGCAAGGTGAACAACATATATTTTAATAATGTGCGACTGAATATCACCAATCCGCAAAAGCGCACCAAAGACCGCACGTACAAAAGTGGCGTTTACGATCGCCGCCCATGCCGAGGACAAGAGTTCATAGACAAAGGGCTGTACGGACTGTATGTGGAGCAAGCCACGGGAGTTCACTCCGAAGGGCTGCACATAAACACTACTCACCCACTTTACGTAGCCGACCGCAACGATGAACAAGAGTAACACTCACCCAAAAACAAGCATCTTTTTATTAATCAAAAATAAAACTAACCAAATCAAAGTATTTATGCGAAAGATTAAACAATCCTACGGAACACGTTGTCTGAGGCTGGTAGCCACAGCATTGTTCCTCCTTGTGACAAATTTTGCAATGGCGCAGAATAAGGTTACAGGTACAGTTACTGACGCACAGGGTGAACCACTTGTAGGCGTTAGTGTCTCTGAAGTGGGCACAAGCAACGGTACAACCACCGACTTGGATGGCCGCTATTCGCTATCAGTTAAGCCGGGCGCTAAACTGAAAGTCTCGTACATCGGCTTTGCTGACCAAACTCTAAAGGCAAGCAACAACCTTAAGATTACGCTTAAGGAAGACGACAAACTATTGAACGAAGTAGTAGTCGTTGGTTACGGCACAATGCGCCGCAAAGACGTAACATCTTCTATCACAACCGTTCAGGCAAAAGATTTGAACCAGGGTTCTTTCACAAGCCCTGCTCAGTTGCTGCAGGGTAAAGTCCCCGGACTTGTAATTGCAGACAACAGCGACCCTAACGGCGCAGCTTCAATCTCTCTTCGTGGTGCATCAACACTGCGTTCAGGCGCAATGGAACCATACTATGTAATTGATGGTGTTCCTGGTGCCAGCCTTGAACTTGTCTCACCAAGTGACATTGAGAGCATTGACGTGCTTCGCGACGCTTCCGCTACAGCTATTTATGGTTCAAAGGCTGCTAACGGCGTTATCATTGTAACGACAAAGCAAGGCAACAAAGACGGCAAGGTAAATGTAACATACAACGCTTACGTTGCTTTTGACAAGGCTGCCAAGACTCTTGACATGATGTCTGCAAGCGATATTCTAAATTACGCACAGGCAAACAATTTGGACCTCAGCCAATACTATGACGCAGCTAATCCAGCTAATACAAACTGGCAGGACGAAGTTCTTCGCACTGGTTTCTCTCACAACCATAACTTGAGTATCAACGGTGGTCATGGCAAGAGTGCTTACAGCGCATCAATGAACTACCGCAAGCACGATGGTATTGTTCGTGGTACAGGTCGTGAAAGCTTCAATGGCCGTTTGTTCGTTAAAACAGCTTGTCTGAACGATCACCTTGACCTTTCTTTCGGTTTGAACGGAAGTATTATTGACCGTGACAGAATTTACACTGGAACAACAGGACAGAGCGTTATTGACGCTATGTACTACTACAACCCATTAGTTCCTGTTAAGAATGCTGACGGTACTTGGTACAACAACTCAAGTATCTCTCAGAACTACAACCCGATGTCAATGATCAATGAGGACTCTCAGACCTCACGCGAAAAGCGCATACAATTCACGGGCAACGCTGTTGTACATATTATAAAGAACCTTGACTGGACAACTAACGTCGCTTATGAAAACAAGCAGTGGTTGAACAACAACTATAGCACGACAAATTCACAATTGTATCCAAGTCTTCACGGACGTGCAGAACGCAGTTCTTACCAAGACACCCAGAAGCAAATGGAATCATACTTGAACTATAACCTATCTCTTGACAACGACGCACACCGCATTGGTTTGA
>CAZPNJ010000086.1:1805-7752 GCA_964587765.1 uncultured Prevotella sp. | reverse complement strand
GCTTACCTTGACTTCCCCAAAATCGATGATTTTTGTGCTTTTTCAGTGGTATTTTATGCTTTTTCGGCAACTTTTTTGCCGTTTTCGAGGTTTTACACTGCAAATATACTAATAATTTTGAATGTTAAAAAGAAAAGGCGCAAAAAGACGAAGTGCTAATTTATTTAACACTTACTCCGTTGTCTTGTTTAATTTGATAGAAAAAAAACAGGGCATGAACGACATTTTCATGCCCCGACACCTTATATAATCATTTATGCGATAGAATAGACTATTAAATCATATAGGGTAAGAACGAGGAGATGATAAGCACCACGATGCCGACAAGCAGCACATAGATGGTCTTTTTGCTTACGCCCTTCCACTCTTTGAGAATGATGCCCCACACATTGCTGAACACTACGTTGAGCGCCATGAGTATGCACCACGAGAAGGTGAGCAGAGCGGGACTTTCGGTAAGGAAGCCCTTGCCAAGCGACAAGCCAAAGAACTGGCTGTACCACAACACGCCTGCCAGACAGCAGAAGAGTATGTTGTTAGCCAAGAGCGAACTCTTGCCATAGTCAGCCCAAGTGTTGTTGCGACTGTTCTGATAGAAGCAGTAAACGGCATTGGTGATGAAACCGCCGAAGGTGACGAGCATGGTTGCCGGAAGAGTGGCAAACATCGGGTCGCAACCCTCGAACGTGAGTTCAGAGCCATAGCCCAAGCCAACGGCAAAGCAGGCGCTCATCAGCCCGGAAAGCAATGCCACGAGAATGCCCTTAGTGAAATTGAAATCCTTGACAGCCTCTTTCTTCTCCTCGTCAGAAAGAGAACTTGCCTTCATATTGCCGGCAACGCCAATGACGGCTATGCCCACAAGCGTAACGACCACGCCAACCAAAACGGGAAGTGTAAGGTCGCCCGTCTTGCCTGTAAGGATAGGCGTCATTATAGTGCCAAGACCGGCACAGGTGCCAAGAGCGATACTCTGACCCAGTGCCACGCCAAGGTAGCGCATGGAGAGTCCGAACGTAAGTCCGCCAACGCCCCACAGCACACCAAACAGCACTGTAAGCATGGTTTCCTTCGGGTGGTTGGCAAACAATGCGAACAGGTCGCACACGCTGCTGCCCTCAGGCACGGCGAGCATTGCGCCGAGCAAAGGGAACAACAACCATGCGAACACGCCCTGCACAAGCCAGTAGCTCTCCCACGACCAATCTTTAATCTTGTTGATTGGAACGTAGCAGCTCGACTGGCAGAATGCGCCAAGGGCGATGATTAGAAGTCCGATAACGATTGCCATGATTAGCCACGTTTAGAAAGCACGTCCTTCTCGTACTGCTGAATTTGTGGGATATACTCCTCACCTACTGGCACGCCGTTCTTCAGGTTGAAGTAATCGAACACGGCACCCATTGGCAATGACTTAGCCTCTTCAAGCAGAGCGAGGCGCTCGAAGTACTTGCCCTCGTCTTCGTATTTGCGCAGAGTCTGCAATGGTTCAAGCAAAGCAGAGAGTACACACTTCTGTGTCGCGCGCGTACCTATTATATATGCACCTATACGGTTGATTGAAGCATCGAAGTAGTCAAGGCCGATATGAGCACGGTCGATAGCGTCAGCACGAACAAGTTCTTTGAACAGGTCGAGCGTCTGATCGTTCATGATGGTTACGTGGTCAGAGTCCCAACGTACAGGACGACTAACGTGGAGCATCAGCTCTGGCACGAACAAGAGCAGTGAGGCCACCATATCGCTGACGTTTTCGGTCTGCTCGTAGTGACCGGTATCGAGTGTGTACATCATCTTACGGGTAGCGCAATAACCAGCCACGAAGTCGTGAGAGCCAACGGTATAGCTTTCAAGTCCGATGCCGAAAAGCTTTGCCTCAAGACAGTTCTTTACGCCGTCGAGTTTCTCCTTCATAATCTCGTCGAGACTCTCTGCGAATATCTCACGATAACGCTTGCGCTCTACGGTTAGGTCTTTGCTACCGTCGTGTACCCAGATGTTCATGATACAAGGGTCGCCCTGTGCCTTACCCATAGCATCAGCTATGCGACGGCAACGCTTTGTGTGCTCAATCCAGAAATCACGAATGCCCTTGTCAGGGTTAGACAGTGACAGGTCGCCACTCTTTGGGTGTGAAAAACTGGTAGAGTTGAAGTCGAGCTTCATGTTCTGCTCATTAGCCCAGTCAATCCAGCTCTGGAAGTGCTTAACCTCTACTTGGTCACGGTCAACGAACTTGCCACCGAAGTCGCCGTAAGTCTCGTGCAGGTTAAGGCGATGGTTACCAGCCAAAAGACTCTTAACGTACTTGATGTCTTGGCGCACCTCGTCAATGTTGCGAGCCTTGCCGGGGTAGTTACCAGTTGTCTGAATACCGCCTGAAAGAGCCTCGTTGCGCTCGAAGCCAACTACGTCATCGGCTTGCCAACAATGTAGCGATACCGGGATTTTCTCAAGTTGAGCGATTGCTTTGTCAGTGTCAACACCAATGGCAGCGTAGCGTTCTTTCGCTACGGCGTATGCCTTTTCTATAAGTTCTGTTTTCATATTATTTTTGAGTTGTTTTGATGAATAATCGTTATTTCGTAATGGCAATGAATTTCTCGTAAGCCTTATCCCACGCCTCACGGTCTTGCGGGTGGAACGCCTTCATGTCGGTGCTTGCCGCAATGATGGCGCGCATAGCCCAAATGTCTTTAACCTCGCCAGCAGCCTTAGCCTGAAGCATTAGGTTGCCCATAGCGGTGCCCTCTTGCGGACCAGCCAGCAGTTCAACTTGCAAAGCGTTGGCGGTGTATTGGTTAAGAATGGCGTTCATGGCGCCACCACCTATGACATGAAGCACGTTCAGCTTGTCGGCTGAGAACTCTTGCAGCCATGTAAACACCTGACGATAGCGCAATGCCAATGAGTCAAAGATGCAACGGAACGTCTCGGCATAGTTTCGTGGCTCCGGCTCGCCGTGCTGGCGGCAGTAAGTCTTGATAGCCTTAACCATGCCGCTTGGATTAGCAAACATAGCATCATCAGGGTTGATAAGACTGCGGAAAGGCTCCTGACGATCGGCCTCCTGTTGCAGTTCGGAGTGACTCTTGCCCTCGGTTTCAGGGTATTCAGCACGAGCGCGCTCATAAAGCCACATACCACAAATATTTTTCAAGAAACGGGTAGTGCCTTCAATGCCACCCTCGTTGGTGAAGTTCAGTTCCTGACTGCGGGCATTGATGATTGGCTTTGGTGTTTCAATGCCCATAAGACTCCATGTGCCAGAGCTGAGATAAGCGAAGTTCTTATCCTTTGCAGGAACAGCGGCAACGGCACTGGCAGTATCATGGCCAGCCACGGCTATTACCGGGACAGCGCCCAAACCAGTGATGCGCTGCAGTTCGTCACTTAAAGGCGCAACAACCTCTGAGGGCTGCACCATGTCGCCAAACTGTGAGCGACTCATGCCAAGACTTGCTATAAGTTTGTCGTCGAGTTCACGAGTGTTTGGGTTGAGTATCTGCGATGTTGACGCAACGGTATATTCGCACACTGCTTTGCCTGTGAGCATATATATCAGCACGTCAGGAACAAACAGCACTTTCTTAGCGGCTTTCAATGCGGAGTTATCGGCTTTGCGCATAGCGTAGAGCTGAAACAGAGAGTTGAAGTCCATAAACTGAATGCCCGTGCGCTCATACACTTCATCTTTGCTTACGCACTCGGCGAAATACTTTGGCTGAATACCAGCAGTGTGTGGGTCACGATATGCCATAGGGTTTCGCAGCAATGCACCGTCATCACCAACAAAGGCGAAGTCGCAGCCCCATGTATCGATACCGATACCGGCTATCTCAACATTCTTTTCAGCGGCGGCTTTCAGTCCGCCTACTATCTCGTTGTATAAAGCGTAAATATCCCAATAGAAATGCCCACCCGTCTGAATCAACTTGTTTGGGAATCGGGTTAACACTTCGGTGGAAAGACGTCCATCTTCTATTGAGCCTAAAATCGTTCTGCCGCTGGTTGCACCTAAGTCGGCAGCAAAATAATACTTCTTTTGAGCCATTTTGATTGTTTTTACATTTATCGTTGTTTACAAATGATAACGCCGTTTCTTTTTATCGTGATGATTTTCTTTTCAAGTTTTGCAATCTTAAACTGTTTTGACAGAGTGGTTTGCTCTACGAAAAGCCTATTTTGTTTTGATTGGGGTAAAATCTTATACTTCCAATAATCCCCTTTTTTACCTATTTGCTTAAAGTCTATCACTTTCCCATCCAAGGTATAAGTCACGGCAAAAAGCATGGTGCTAATAGCCGAATCGTTTTGTGGCAGATCGCAAAGATTTCGAACAAGAGCGATTATAATATTACCCATGTTAGTATAAGCCACAGGATACCAAGGCGTAAAACGTGGTTCACATTCGCAGTCAAGACCGTTGGGAAGAAAATTAAATACGTATTTAGCTGAAAGTTGCGCAGCTTGTCTTTCACTATCCGCAAGATTGCTAACATTTCCATTATCAGCCTTCTTAAAATGAGATAAGTAATCTGTAAAAGTTACATGGCTACGTATTTCTTTATCTCGCGGCATAATTTCTGTATTGCGACTTTCTATACGCTCTGAAATCTTGCCCAATGAGTCAATTTTTATATTCTTCTTTTCAACTGAGAATGTAATGTCACCCCACTGATAAAAGTCCGATTTATTAAGAATCGTAGCAATCTCGACATTAAAATCATATATGTTTCCACATAGATTTTTAGTATAACACATTTGACCATGTTTACCAACTATTGCATAGTCAATGAGACTTCCATTTACCGAATATGTTATAATTATGTCTGAAACAAATGATTCGTATGATTTCTCACAAGACAGAGTTTGAAAAGTTATATAATAATTTTCAGTCTTCACCACGCTACCTTTCTGCCAAACCAAATCTCCATCTTTATATTCGGGCATAGATAAAGTTGGCAAGAACTTTGCGCAATCCGTGCATTCAGGGGATTTTATAATCGTATCTCCAAACGCCTCTCTCGTTATCGTTTCTCCTTGCAACTTCTTAAATCCTGCAAGATATTCTATAAAAGAAACTTCCCTTGCACATACAAATAATGGGAAAACAATAAAGATTATAATTATATACTTGCAATATCTCATATTACTGATTTTTTCGGATACCAGTTACAATATATTCTTTTCCAATGCAAGTGCTAGAATCATAAAGTTTATCCCCATCACTTGTAAATTGATTGTTGATACTTGTTCCCTTTTCTGTTGAACTTGTTGCAGGATCATAATAATGATATCCATCTGTTGAATTTCCACCTACAATAATTACGAAATGATCACCTGCTTGATCAGCTCTTGCAGCCCCCATAGACGTACCATCTTTATAGTCAACAGAAACAATAACAGGATGTCCATTATTCAATTGAGCATCAATATAAGCAAGACCTTCACTATATTTATTAGTTTTAGTTGTCGCATTACCTTTTGTATTATGGTTCATAATTGCAATTTCTTCACCACTAACTTTACACCCTACTGTTGCCAGCATTACCTTACATCTATTGAAACAGCCCCGAGGATCTGAAGGTTTATAAGGGCTAAAGTTCGTATTATTAATAACATCAACTTTCTTTCCACTTTGAGGTATTGTTATGCCAGATGTGTTTTCATTCATTCCTTCAGAAGATTTCCCAGAACTTCCAGGCACAAAGCCACCACTATTATTGCCAGCATTGGTTTGATTCATGCTATTATATGCTTCGTTAGCAGAGCCATATGGGTCTTCCTTATCATCATAAAAATCATCCCAAGAATCTGGTATCGAAGAATCTGGTTCACTTGAGCTATCGCTTGAATCAGAAGTTCCAGATTGAGGAGTTATTATTGTATCTGGTCCTACATAATCTCCACCTTCAATATACCCCCCTGGCCAAGTACCTAATTC
>CAZPNJ010000086.1:0-1781 GCA_964587765.1 uncultured Prevotella sp. | reverse complement strand
GATTATTATACTCTTAAACTGTGTACGGATTTTCTATACTACCCTTCTTTGATGTGCCTTGATTTCCATTACTCGAGTTTGATTTTTTTGTATTCAAAACTCTTTTGCCTTCATACTTTTTAATTTCTGTCATAATCGTTTAAATATATAGTATTTATTATTTGAATAATCTTTTATTTTTTCTTCCAAATCTATCGATCGCTCTTTTACATATGCAAAATTTCTTTTACGAAAGTTTTCTATAACATCATGCACATCCATTTCATATATATGAGGATTCTCACTCTTTTTTGAATTATACCAATTCAAAACAATGTATTTAGAAGACATTTTAACCAAGTTATCTATAGCATGTTCAATGTGCTTATGTGGTATATAAGACATTACATCCTTACAATATACCAAATCAAATTTATCAACAGGTTCTAAATCAGATGTTAAATCTGCATAATGACAAGGTTCGTCTCCTATTGGCAAAATACGTTTAGAAAGAGATTCAACATATGGATTTGCATCATACCCTGCAACCAAAATTCCTTTTTCACGCAACGCAGCTACATACAAGCCACAGCCACAGCCCATATCCAAGACATCTCTTATATTAAAAAGGGCGCAGAAATTATAGATATAATCTACAAACAACTTACTATAAGAATATCTAAGATATCCATTATACTCCCACCCTCCAGTTTCTGTTATATTAAGAGGTTGCTTATCTGTTATCAAGAAATCATCTATTAGTTTAACAAGTTCTTTACTATATTTTTGACTTATCTTCCTAGCAAAGAAATAATTTCCTCGACATATCGCAGAGAAATTATTTATGCTCAAATTTGCAGGTATATTCCCATTTTGAAATTTCCACAAAATATAGCGATAATTATAAGGAACTATTTTTTCTTTTTCCAAATTCGCTAATACCGTATGAAAATAACTTTCTTCAGGAGCAAATGTCATCCTCATTCTTTTAAAAAAATGAGGTTCTTTTTGGGTATAATCAAGAATTCTCTCTAATGATTTCTTACATATTGAGAACCATTGGGACCCTCCATATAAATGAGGGAAATCATCTGGAATTCGTCTTTTCCTTATATATTTCTTTTGAAAATCAAGACATTTTTTTACTTTCCACCTTGATTTCTTTCCATTATCAAACAAATCATAAGGGTAATAATATTGGAATCTTTCAAAGGTATTGTGTTCCCACTTAGGATGTGGAAGATGAACAATACTCATATAATTTATATTATCTATATTTTCAAAGTGCCTCAAAAAGAGAGGCAATGGTCTTACTGGATAATCTTGTCCACTTATTATATGAAAATATTTCGCATCACATTCTTTGATTGCCTTTTTTAACATATAGTATTCACATTTAAGGATACTATACCCTCCCCAATGAATCTTATATTTTTGAGAAACAAATACTACTTGAGGCAAGCTCTTAATTTTATTTATTTCATTTACACAAACATTTGTTCGCTTGTCAATATGAATAAACAAGTAACAATCTTGTGAAAAATATTCAGACAAATGGTATAATTGTGCCATTATAATTATAGCATGTTTCATAAAAACGTCACGAAAAACGAACTAATATTATTTTTTTGATTATTCTTTCTAAAAATATATGATTTTTTTGCAATCTCCAGATTACTAAATGCAAAGTTAGCGAGAAAAAAAGGCGTCATAACTTAACAAAATGATTTTTATCCTAAACATTTTGATTGTTAAATATTAACTTTGCTAACGAGAAAACTTAAACCAAAGATTTTATTGAC
>CAZPNJ010000085.1:964-7941 GCA_964587765.1 uncultured Prevotella sp. | reverse complement strand
GAGCGTGGCGTAAAACTGACCCCGCCAGTGCTGGGTGTTTATGATATGTATGCCATAAACTGGGGCTACAGACTAATTAAGGGTGCTGAAACACCAGAGCAGGAAAAGGCAACCCTGAACAAGTGGATTTAAGAAAAGGCTGGCGACAAGATGTCTGAGTTTGGCGCACAACAGGTGCTCGGAACAATTGACCCGACCGACCAGACCGAAGACCTTGGCGACAACCACATAAAGGCAAGCAACTATGGCATCAGCAATATGAAAATTCTGCTTAAAAACCTGTTAACATGGGATATGCAGAAAGGCGCAAGATATGATGACCTTGAAAACAGATATATTGCCGTAACAAAGCAATATCAGAGATATATAGGTCATGTGATACCTATCATCGGAGGCGTGGTGTTTGAAGAAATCCGCCAAGGTGACAATAAGTCTGCGGCAAAGCACTTCGTAGGAAAGGCTGAGCAGAAGCAGGCTATGATGTGGCTGATAAATCAGGCTCGCACATACGACTCATGGCTTACACCTATCAGCATTATCAGCAAGCTGGAGGTGGACATGAACATCAACGACAAGATTAGAAAGACCATTGTCAGCGGACTGCTGAATAGTGGAGCACTATATCGTATAAAAGAAGGTGGCGAACTGGACGCAAAGAGCAACTATGTGCTTGATGACTATATGCGCGACCTGACCAACGCATTGTTCATTGCGCCTAAGGGCGGAAAGTTGTCCGCAACGGAGCAGGCGCTGGAGAGTCAAGCCATTGAAACGATAATGAAAAAGACGGGGCTGGTTAAGCAGACAAAAAGCAGCAGTAGCCTTAATCTTGATGAATATGAACAGATGTGCATTGAAATGAGCAAGCCAACCGTGCCATGCAATTTGAATGAAACAAGTTTCGCTCGAATAAATTTCGGCGCATCGTCGCTATCGCCTAACGAGCAGGGCGCACTTATGACTGGCACACTGAAGCGCATAGCAAAGAAATATCGCACTTTCAGAAATAGTGCCGTTGGCTCTACTCGCGACTTCTATGACTATCAGATATTGCTAATTGAGAAACATTTGGCAGTTCATAATTCATAATGCACAATGCATAATTCATACGAGTTGGTGAGTGATAATGAAAAATAACCAGCTATACAGGTAGCCGAGGATAAAAGATTTAGAATTGAGAAATATGAGAATTAAGAGAGTTTTACTATTGGTCGCAGCTATGCTAAGCATGGCAACGGCAATGAGCGCACAAACCACTACCGACAAAGTAACGGGCAAGGTGGTGGATAGTGGCGGCGAGCCAGTTATCGGCGCTCAGATAAGATGGAAAGACACAAAAGAGATTGCCATCACCGATGTAGATGGCACATTTTCAATAAATCCATCTGATGCCTCAAAGACACTGACTATATCAAGCATCGGATATAAGTCAAAGACGCTTAACGTGGATAAACAGCGCAAGGGACTGAGCATTATTCTTGAAGATGACGCTCAGACACTTGACGAACTGGTCGTTGTAGGTTACGGCATACAAAAGAAGTCGTCGCTGACAGGTTCGGTAGAAACCGTTAAGGCGGAAGACTTGCTTATGGTGCCAACAACCAATCTTGACCAGAGCTTGTCAGGTCAAGTGGCTGGCCTGCAAGTAATGCAAGCCACTGGTGACCCAAGTACGGCTAAAGAAACCAGCATGAGAATTAGAGGTATAAACAGCAACCCTCTGCTCGTTATAGACGGAGTGCCACGCTTTGGTACAACCACAGGTGAAGGAGAAATGCGACTCAGCGACCTCAACCCCGACGATGTGGAGAGCATAACCGTGCTGAAAGATGCCGCTGCGGCAGCAGTATATGGTGCCAGAGCCGCTAATGGCGTAGTGCTGGTGCAGACAAAACGCTCGAAAGGTAATCAAAAGTTGCGCGTGAATTATCGTGGACAGCTTAACATTACCGAGGCTACGCACCTACCGGAATTCTTAAACGCATACGAGTTTGCCAAGTTGCGCAACACAGCTATTGCCAACACAGCCAACTCTACACTGACACCATACACCGATGAACAGTTAGAGCAGATACGCACCCACTCTAACCCTAACGTTTATGGTGACGAGAACCTGCTTGACTATCTTGACAACACAGGTTACACCACTACACATAGCGTATCGGCAAGTGGCGGCAACAGTTTCGTAAACTACTATATGTCGATGGGCTACTCTAACTCAAAGGGTTTGTATAGCGGCGTAGGCAGAGAGCGTATAAACTATATGCTGAAACTTGATGCAACCTTGACCAAAGGCTTGGTGCTTTCATTGGACGTTAACGGTAGCAATGGCAATGCTAAGAACTCAAGCTACACAACCATTGACGCTGCATATAGTTTCTCACCTATTCAGGTGTTACGCTTCACAAATGGTGAGTTGGCAAGCGCCGACGGCAATAACCCTCTTATAAATATTGAGGGACTGGGTGGATACATCAAGGACAAGAACCGCATGAGAACCATCACCGCCAACTTGAAATATGACTTCCAAAACATAAAAGGACTGTCGGTATATCTGCGTGGCACTTTTGATGATAACTACAGAATTAACACCACGCTGAGCAAACCGGTGACACTTTACACATACGATGAGGCTACGGGCGACTTCAATGTTGATGCCAACACCGTTTACCCAACGGCAAAGGGAACACTTGAAAATACTGACCGATTCTACGACAGCCAACTATATGAGATTGGTTTGAACTATAACCGTACATTCGCAGAGAAGCACGATATTGGCGCAACGCTTGTAGGCAACTATCAGAAGTCGCACAATGCTTATATGACTGGCAAAGACCAAGACAAAAGCATATATCCAGAGACTTCGGGATTGGCTAAAAGTCCTTTCGTAAACATGGATGAGAGTATCAATGAGCGTGCATCTGTAATTGGCAGAATGAATTACGGATATGATAATCGCTATTTCGCCGAGTTTAGTTTTCGTGTTGACGGTTCTACTTATTTCGCACCAAGCAAACGCTGGGGCTTTTTCCCCTCTTTCTCCGCTGCATGGGCTATAAGCAACGAACCATTCTTCAGAAAATGGAGACAGAACGTGCTGAGCAACGCAAAACTGAGAGCCTCAACAGGTTGGCTGGGTAACGATGGCTCAATTGGAGCATTCTCGTACTTGAAGACTTATCAAGAGTCAACAAACTATGGCTACAGCATTGGCGGTATCTTCCGTCCGGGCATAGCCATGAACGGTTATCCAAACATAGACTTGACATGGGGTAAGACTCACGACTGGAACATCGCAACCGACTTAGGTTTCTGGGGCGGTCGCATAGGACTTACGTTTGAATACTTCCTGCGCTATGAAACAAACAAGATTACTTCAGCGCCAGAATATTTGTACCCACCTTCTACTGGTGTTAACGGCAATGTGCCAAGTATGAACTTTGCTAAGTTGAAAGCATGGGGCTGGGACTTGACCGTTACCCACCGCAACACCATTGGCAAGTTTAAGTATAACGCAGCTGTGTCATTGTCAAAGAGCGATGACGAGTATATTGACTATGGCGATGAAAGTTCGCAGTTGCCAAACTTGCGTCGCAAAGGCAAGAGCAGCATGGTATGGACTATGTATGAAGCTGCCGGACTGTTCAAAAGTCAGGAAGAAATTGACAACTGGCCAGTTGACCAAGACGGACAAGGCAACGCAAGCATTGCTCCGGGCGATATAAAGTATCTTGACCAGAACGATGACGGCAAGCTTGATGCCAACGACCGCGTTTATGTTAAGAACTCGGCTTACCCGGATATGGACCTCGGCATTCGTTTAGGTGCATCATACAAGGGATTCTTCGTAAACATAATGTTCCAAGGCGAAATGGGATACAAGCAGAACATTACCGAAAGCTACACTCTTGACAACGGTACACTGCAAAAGTTCCAGAAATATCACATCAGCGACAGCTGGAGTGTAGATAATCCTAACGGCTCATACCCACGCATAAAGTTTGCCAGCCGCAATGACAACAACCGTTTGGCATCAACATTTTGGATAAAGGATTGTAACTTCATGCGATTGAAGACCGTAAACATTGGCTATCAGTTGCCACAGACATTCGTAAGAAAGTTGAAACTGAGCAGCGCAAGCGTAGCCGTTCAAGGCAGTAACCTTATAACATGGAGCAGTCTTAAAGATATGGACCCTGAATCACTGCGCGGTTATCCAATACAGCGTACATACGGTGTTACTCTAAACTTAGGATTTTAAGAAATTAGAACAATGAAGAAGTATATATATAAATATGTGGCAAGCGCTGCTTTAGTTCTGACTACAACCGCATTAAGCAGTTGTAACGATATGTTTCGCGACGCTCCAATAAACCAAATATCTGAAACAAAGGTTTGGGAAAGTCCACAGTTGCTCGATGAGTACGTTAACGCATGGTACAGAAACATGAGCGATGGCTTTGACATATATGTGCCATCAATAGCACTTGTAAAGAGTGCGTCAAGATATTATATGCCATGGTTCGCCGACCAAGTAGTACCAAGCAAAAACGATTGGTACAATGCCGGCTATGGCGACCTGCTGAAAGGTAACGAGCAGGAAATCACCAATTGGGCACGCATGACGTGGATAAACTATTATACACAGATACAGTCTATCAACACTCTGCTTGAAAACAGTGGTAAGATTGCCAATGGCGAGCAGAAAGACAGACTGTTGGGCGAGGCTCACTTCTTCCGTGCATATTACTATTATATGGCATGGCGCAAGTTTGGCGGTCCACTGCTCATAGACCACACCTATGACCCTCTACACAGTCAAGAGAAATTTCCACGCGCAAGCTATAAGCAGACCGTTGACTTTATCATTGCTGAGGCTAAGCAAGCAGCAGATATGTTGCCAACGACCTACAATGCCAGCGACAAGGGACGTGCTACTAAGGGGGCTGCATTGATGCTGCAAGCAAAAACATACTTCTGGGCTTCAAGTTCTATATTCCAGAATAAAGAGAAAGATTATTTAGGTTTTACCGATGATCAGTCTGCCGCAATGCTGCAAAAGGCAAAGGAGGCTTACGACTCGCTCTTCGCTACCAACGTGTATGACTTGGTGCCAATAACCAGTACTACACAAGATGGTATAAAGAATGAATATCGCAACATATTCCTGACAAAGAACAGTCAGGAAAGCATCTTTGAAGTGCAGCACAGCGATGATGGCGATTATGCCAATAAGTTCGGTCATAAGTTAGATCGTAATGCCGCATCGCCATTCTTCACTGGCACAACGGCAGGCTACACGCCAACACAAAACCATGTTGACGAATATGGTATGCAAGAGGGCAAGACCTATGATGCCAGACACCCATACGAGGGACGCGATTATCGTTTCTATGCAAACATACTATACGATGGCAGCACATTCAAAGGTCATAAGATGGATATTCACTATACCAACGGCACCGCTGGTGTAGATTTGAAAGCTTACGGAACTTCAACATCGGCAGCAGTAACACGCACTGGCTATTATATGGGTAAATTTGTTGACGAGGCTCAGGCTATTGACGATAATGAAACATACGCCAGTAAGCAGAACTACATAATCTGGCGTTACGCTGAGGCACTGCTTGACTATGCTGAGATTATGTTCCGCCTTGGCGACACTGACGAGGCGCTTGCTATGGTTAACAAAATCAGAGACCGTGTACACATGCCTCTATTGCAGAGCATCACGTGGCAGCAGATTGTTAACGAGCGTCGAGTAGAAATGGCTTTTGAGGAAACAACATATTGGGATATGTTCCGTTGGGGCGAAGCAGTCGAAAAAATGAATGGTCTGCAAAATCCACTGAAGATGATGCGCATTGACATAAACGGCAATGACACCACTTACAGAGTTAGCAACCTTAACCGATTCCCCGGACGTATTCGTGTATTCAAAGAAATGCAATATTATCTGCCAATTCCTTGGAGCGAAGTACAGTATCAGGGTATAGAGCAAAACCCAAGTTGGACAGAAATGTAAGCAAATCCCTATGGAGGGCTATTGTCACTTAAATATTTATTGAAGACATTTAACTAAAAAGGATTATATTATGAAGAAATTATTTACCCTTTCACTGATGGCTCTTTGCTCAATAGCAATGAGTGCACAAGAGTACAACCTATTTGATGCAGCCGATGTAGATGCCAACGGCTGGCTGTGGTTTGACACTCAGGCTAAGATTGAAAAATATACAAGTCTATGTGATGAAACCAACTATAAGGTTGACGCTAATGGTAAACCAGTTCAGTTGATTTACGCTGACCAGGCACCTGATTACCCGGCATCAACAATCAGCGCCGATTATATCGGTGCAGGTACTGACGGCAACAAAGGAACTGAAGGTAGCAAAACAGGCGCAATCATGCTTCAGCCTAGTTCTGCTTTGATGACTGCAAATGGTGGTAGTTTCGTAGTTTGCATGCCTTCGTGCGCAAGCTACAGTATCTGCTATTCTTGCGAGAGCAGTGTGAACTGCCGTATACTTGACTCTAAGAACATTGATACTCCATTTAACGACTATACCGTTCGCTCGGCAAGATATGCAGCTGTCTTCAAAAAGTTGCCATACGGCATAAATATATACGCCGACATTCAGCAGTACAATAATGGTATAACAGAAGAAACTATTGAAAGTAGCGAACCTATCTACGTTATGTTTCAGTCTATGACAAGAGATACCATCTATATTCATGGTATAAAGGTTATGACGAAGACTGTTCCGGCAGGTATAAACAACGTAAAGAACAGTGCTGACGTAAAGAGCAAGGTTTATACTATTGACGGCAAGCAAATGGTTGTAAAGCCAGAGGCGCTGACCAAAGGCATATATATAGTTCGTGAGGGCGAAAAAGCACGCAAGGTTATAGTTAAATAATACTTACACATATAATAAATAAAAGGCGAGTTCTAAAATGAAACTCGCCTTTTGTTT
>CAZPNJ010000085.1:0-954 GCA_964587765.1 uncultured Prevotella sp. | reverse complement strand
CGCCGACTTCTCCAATCCACGACGACGATATTCCCATATTTCCAAACTATTGATAATGTTCTGCCAAAGAATGTAGCAGCCCGGACCTACCGATGAAAGTGGATTTAGATAAGAATAGGCTATCCAAATAGCGAAAGCAGTATTTTTCTGTCCTAACGCCTGACCTGCGTTTATGGTATTGTTGAAATAAGAGCCTATGTGTCTGCCTGAAGCAAACTGTAACAGACACATTGCCAAACTGGCAACGGCAATAAGCAATATAAAATACACGCTAGCGTTGGCATGAACAATATTCTTTACCGTAGTGCCGGTGACAATCATATGCGAACAGCCCCAGAGATAATAGCTAAGGTCCTTAACAGACACTATCCACAGGTGCAACTTATGAAGATGATGCTTGACAATGTAAGCCAATAGCATTGGCACTAACAGAACCACGCACACCTCATAAAGAATCTTTGAGAAAGCTACCATAAAACTCATGTCAACGTCTTTCTCTATGAGTGGGAATGCTACGGGAATGAGTAGGGCGCAAATGATATTACTTATAAATGTGTAAGTTGTCATTTCTTCAAGATTGCCGCCTAACTTTGCCGTAACCACAGCTGCGGCTGCTGCAACAGGACCTATAACGCAGGTTAATACCGACTCTACCAGTATCTTGCCAGAGCCTTCAAGTTTTAACAACAGCACAACCGCTACCAGTGCTGCCACGAATATTATCTGGAATAAGCCCACCCAGAAATGCCACCATACTGGTCGCAGGTGGCGGAAATCAACTTTGCAAAACGTTACAAAGAGAATGAAGAACATAAAAACCGGCAATATGTCGTTGCCTATTGGCGCAAACCACACTGCCACAGGCTCAAGCGCAGGGGTAAAGGCAAAGACAAGATATACCACCGTGCCAATGGTCATTGCCACAGGTAGTGTCCAGTCTTTAAGAAATCTGAC
>CAZPNJ010000084.1:5633-7956 GCA_964587765.1 uncultured Prevotella sp. | reverse complement strand
GACAGATTTAAGGGCATTTGTCAGCCAGAAAAAGTTTGGGTTGTTACAAACAAACGCTATTCAGACATAATAAAAGATCAGTTGCCGGAAATTCCTGTCGGCAACATACTTACAGAACCTTGCCGCCGCAACACAGCGCCTTGCATAGCTTATGCAAGCTGGTGCATTAAGGCGATAAACCAAAACGCTAATATCGTTGTAACGCCAAGCGACCATATAGTAACCGATACCGCAGAGTTTCAGCGTATTATTAAGTCGTGCTTGAAATTCACAAGCGAAACCGATGCAATAGTAACGCTCGGTATGAAGCCTTCACGTCCTGAAACTGGCTATGGTTACATACAGGCTGATTTAAGTGCTTCGTCGCCACGAAATAAGGAAATCTTCCGTGTGGACAGTTTCCGTGAGAAACCCGATTTGAAAACTGCCCAACAGTATATAAGCGAAAACAACTACTTCTGGAACGCAGGCATATTCATTTGGCGAGCAAGCACCATAGTTAATGCTTTCCGTGTGTATCAGCCGGCAATGAGTCGCCTGTTTGAAGGACTTCTTCCTATATACGGCACCCCGCAGGAGCAGCAAGAGATTGACCGCATTTACCCAGAGTGTGAAAACATAAGCGTTGACTATGCCATTATGGAAAAGGCAGAGGAGATATTCGTTTGCCCAGCCGATTTTGGTTGGAGCGACCTTGGCACATGGGGTTCTCTGCTGGCAAACTCAAAGAAAGACCTATACGGTAACAGTCTTATCGGTAACAACGTAACACTTTACGACTCTCGCAACTGCATAGTTCACGCACTTGGCGAAAAACGTGTAGTAGTGCAGGGACTCGATGGCTACATTGTTGCGGAGGAAGACGGTCGACTGCTCATTTGCAAACTGTCAGAAGAGCAGCGCATAAAGCAGTTCAGTGAAGAGTAAAATAACTTAATGATAAAAGAAATACATATATAATATGGATAAGAAAGTAGCACTAATAACAGGTATTACCGGCCAGGACGGAAGTTATTTGGCTGAGTTCCTAATTGAAAAAGGTTACGAAGTTCACGGACTTCTGCGCCGTTCATCATCGTTCAACACCGGTCGTATAGAGCATTTATATCTCGACGAGTGGGTGCGCGATATGAAACAAAAGCGCTTGGTTAACCTGCACTATGCCGACATGACCGACTCATCGTCGTTGATTAGAATTATTGGCGAAACACAACCTACCGAGATATACAACCTTGCAGCGCAGAGCCATGTTAAAGTTTCGTTTGACGTGCCTGAATACACTGCCGATACTGATGCAGTAGGTGTTCTGCGCCTGTTGGAGGCTGTGCGCATTTGCGGACTAGCCGATAAGTGTCGCATTTATCAGGCTTCTACGTCTGAACTTTTCGGTAAGGTGCAGGAAGTTCCTCAGAAAGAGACAACTCCTTTCTATCCACGCTCACCATATTCAGTTGCAAAGCTGTATGGCTTCTGGATTATGAAGAACTATCGTGAAAGCTATAACATGTATTGTGTTAACGGCATACTGTTCAATCACGAGAGCGAGCGCCGTGGCGAGAACTTCGTTACCCGTAAGATTACAATCGCTGCGTGCCGCATTGCGCAGGGCTATCAGGATAAACTTTATTTGGGTAACCTTAACGCACGTCGCGACTGGGGCTACGCAAAGGATTACGTTGAGTGCATGTGGCTAATCATGCAGCAGCCTGAACCTGAAGACTTCGTTATTGCTACGGGCGAGATGCACACAGTGCGCGAATTCTGTGAACTGGCTTTCCATGAGGTTGGCATCGACCTTGAATGGCAGGGCGAGGGTGTAAACGAAAAGGGTATTGACAAAAAAACAGGCAAGGTGCTTGTTGAAGTTGACCCGAAGTACTTCCGTCCGGCTGAGGTTGACCAGTTGCTTGGCGACCCAACGAAGGCTCGTACGAAACTTGGCTGGAACCCAACAAAGACAACCTTCCGCGAACTTATAAAGTTAATGGTTGAACACGATAAGAAGTTTGTGAAGAAACTGTATTTGAAAGCACAAATGGCTGAATAATCGGGGAGAGAAGAAATGTTAGATAAAAACGCAAAAATATATGTAGCAGGTCATCACGGACTTGTTGGCTCAGCTATTTGGAACAATCTAAAGGCTCGTGGATATAACAATCTCGTAGGAAGAACTCACAAAGAGCTTGACCTGACGGACCAATATCAGGTTGAAAAGTTTTTCGATGAGGAGCGCCCCGACGCAGTTGTGCTGGCGGCTGCTTTTGTTGGCGGCATAATGGCAAACTCGCTTTACCGTGCCGACTTCATAATGCAGAATATGAAG